>CAIXTT010000124.1 GCA_903922455.1 uncultured Bacteroidota bacterium
AAAGTGGAGAAGGATGTGAGTGGAGATGCGAAAAGATTATTGAGTTTGGAAAAACTTTATGGTTGGTTTGAATAAGTTTACTTCCCATTTTATTAATTCTAGACAAATCTATATTTGATGGGCCGCTGATTTATTATGATGATTAAGATTTTTTATGATTTCGTAGCTACCGTTGCGAAAAACGCTGCGGTCGTTGCGTTTAAACTGTCAGTAAAATGAGAGCTAAAATTCCAATAGTAGGCCTAGACTAAACAGTCGCAATCACTTTCAATTCAATTCCAATAGGAGTAGGCAGACAATTAATTTCAACCGTAGTTCGGCAGGGTTGGTTGTCTTTGAAATACTCTGCATAGATGCGGTTGTAAGTAGCGAAGTCATCTTTCATATTCGTCAAGAAAACAGTGACGTCAATAATTTTATCCCAACTACTGCCTGCATCTTCCAAAATGTATTTGATGTTTCTAAAAACAGAATGGCATTGCGCTTCGATATCGTAAGAAATTACTTTTCCGTCTTTGTCTTGTTCAACACCCGGAATAATTTTGGTTCCGCGTTCTCTCGGTCCTACTCCCGATAAAAACAATAAATCCCCAACACGGCGTGCATGAGGGTAAAGTCCGACGGGTTCGGGGGCTTTGCTGGAATGGATGGGGTTAGTTGACATACTGATAGGTTACGAATATACTAGGTTACGAATTACGAATCGATACGAATGTACGAATTACGAATATACTTAGGTTACGAATTACGAATCGATACGAAAGTACGAATTACGAATATACGGATACGCGAATTTACTAAAAATCACAGGACGCGAAATGCGAATAAACACGAAATGCGAAAATTGCGAAATTCTTGTCTTAAAGGAAGAAGGAATAGCCACTGCATACAAAATTTAAAAATAATTCACCAATACACCAACCCACCAATTCGCCAATTTTTTAATGCGGGTGAAAAATTAGATGTAACGAAATCTACTGCGGTACGATGAACACGACTTCGAGTTCCCAGTTGGCTCTTAGGGTGATGGGGTCGGGGTAGATGAAGACTTTTTCGGGTTGGCGCTTTAGGGCGAAATGGGAATAGGTGTAGCGATGGTCGCGGTTGGTGTCTTCTATCAATCGAAGTTTGATGGGACCGGTGTTGAGGTATGAAAAAGTGTACGTAGAATCTTTGTTGATCTCCATTTCGCGGATGGGCTCAAATTTTTCAGAAAGGATCTGGAGTAAATAATTTTTATCTGAATCTAAATTCTGTGTTTTGATGCTGAGCATCGCCGTGGTTTCTTCGGTGGGTACTACAAAATCGAGCTTGAGCGTGTCGTTGGCTAATTCATAAATGTCTTTTACGGCCCCAGGCAAGATGGTAAGTTTATATTTTTTTCCGTTTTGCCAAGGATAATCAATCTTAAAATAACCGGTAACCGCATCTATCATTTTCAAAGGAAGACGGATCGCTTTAGAACTATCTTCGATTACCTCTGCCGAATCTAATTTCAATTGCAAGGGATGATTTGAATTGAAAACAAAAGAGGTGGCTGGACCAAAAGAAGCTGGAGATTGTCGAGGATTTATTCGAAGCCGAGTTCTTGTTCCTACGACTCCAACAGGTGGAGTTAAACTTTGCAACAAAGTATCAATCACTTTATCACCATCATACATCAACAGCGACAATGAATCGGAAATGGTATCCGGCGAGTAAAAATAAAAGGTATCGCGGTTAGCGAGTGAATACTGCGTACCTTTCCACGATGCACCATCCATCGTTTTTAGCACTAAGGAATCAATTCGTTTGTTAAATGAAATCATGGCCGAGTAACGATCAAGTCGGAGCGCTTTTAAGAAACGTGGAGTTGCAGGTTCTAATGGAGAGAGACGTAATTCTGGATGTGCATCACCAGGTAATACAATGCTGGAATCCATAAATGCCAAAGGTTCTTCTCCGCTGCTATCAACAACGTAATTGCTGTTCTTATCATCTACCGCATAAAGTCGGTACTGCCCTGCTGCCATATTATCAATTCTGAATTCGCCTTTCTCATTGGATTTAGCAAAATAATCGGGGCGCTTTCTAAAAACAATACTGTCTTCTTTTGTGTCTATTGATTTTCGGTACACCAATACCGTTATACTCTTTATTCCAACAACGGTAGATGCATCAACAACCGTTCCTTCTACTTTTAACGAATCCAAAAAATCGCCCGTAGAAAAAACGTATTGGAAATTCTCCAA
>CAIXTT010000125.1 GCA_903922455.1 uncultured Bacteroidota bacterium
ATTTCTGCTTGATATGCACTTTTGCTCTGAGCTAACATCGTAGCTGCATTTATTTTTGAACGGTATGGACCAGCAAGTAGTTCTGCCGCCTTTAAAAATATGGAAGCGCGTTGTTCCCATTCCATATCCGCCCACGCTGAACGTGCTGCTAAAGCGGCATCAATGGCCATGGTAACATGACTAGCATCTCCAATAGAATAGTTTCCTAATAAATGTTTGTGGTCATGCGGTGGACGTAACTCTCCTTTTTTTGTAGTATGAATCGCTTTTCCATTGATGTACATAGGAACATCAATTACCTCGCTGCGCATTTTCTTAAGCGTGTCTTGTAAATGTTTACGGTCGGCTGTGCCAGGAGCGTAACTTAAGATGGGTTCATTGCTGGCAACGGGTACTTGGAAGATTGAATTTGACATTTTTATTTAATTTATTGATTCATGAAAATAGAATTGCAAAATTAGTCAATTCTCCTCTTTTTTAAGTAACAAAGGTTGCAATTATACAACTTTAACTATTTCCTTGTCAGTGGTATATAATAGATAGCCAGTAAGATTTGAAATTCCTGTGGCTTCAAGCAACCTGCAATACTCCTTAACCTGATGATGGTATTTTTCGTCCTGCTTTCCCGTTTTAAAATCAATTACGATTCCGGCATCACCATTAATCAGTACACGGTCTGGTCGATGTAACATTCCCTGTTCATCACATAAATCGCATTCGTTAACTATTTCATAGGAAGATGACGTCCAGTTTTCATTTTCTAAAAGTGTCCAGATAGCATAGACTTGTTGAGTCACCGTTTCCGAAAATTTTCGGTATGCTTGATTTCCATTTTTTGAAAGTACTTCATTTATCATTTTTGGAATATCATCTTTGTGATAGACATACGAAATCGTTTCGTGTATTAAATTTCCAATGATGATTTCATTACTGGTAAAAGATTTTTTTAAAGGCGGTAGATGAAGTTGAATATTTTCACTTTTTATGAAGTCGCTCATAGAAAAAGAAGCAGGAGAATATATAGAAGCAGATTTAGCTTTTGAATCTTCTGATTTTTTTGATTCGTTTTGGCCGATGCTGAATGTTTCAGTTTCTGGATCGGTATTCTGTTGACTCCAATCATCTCGAGATGAAATGGCATCTTTCAACAGACTTCCTATTTCATTGCGCGCCGGTTTCTTAGGAGAAATAATAAATAATTTTTCTTCGGGTCGAGTGAAAGCCACATAAAGTAAGTTGATATTATCCAACGCTGTGTTTAATGATTCCTGATAATAGTCTTCACAAAAATAGGATTCACTCAGTGAATTAACAGCTTGTACAGGGATGCTTCCGTGCTCTGCAAACATTTCTTCATTACTCTTCACCCATAAGATGGATTTATTATTTGGTGTAAATTCCCAATCAAGAAACGGAATAATAACGATTGGAAATTCTAATCCTTTAGATCGATGAATGGAGATCATTCGAATCGCATCACCACCTTCATCTAAATTTACACTCCACTTTCGGGTAGGCTCATGTTCATCCCACCATTGAATAAATCCTGCAATGGTATTGTTTATCGTGCTTGAGAAATCTTTGATAAGATCGTTGAATTTTTGGATAAAGGGATCAACTACTGAAAGCGAAAGTAGCTCATGAATATGATGAACAACTATATCAAGCGGTAAAGCAATTAGTTTTTCTCTTTGACTAATTATATTCTTTTTAGCCCACGACACTTTGTTTTTATTATAACGAACCGATTGAAATGGGAAAGTTGGGGATGCAGAATCGGACAATGCATGCAGATCAATTTCCTCATGTAGTAGGGGAGAGTCGGGCTGCAATAAGAGTCTCAAACTATTTAATAATAAATTTACTTTCGGATGAGTGGAAAGCAAGAGTGAATTGGTAGAAATAAATGGATATTTCCCTTGATTAAACAAATAATCTGCAATTTCTTTTTCGTGTTGGTTGTTTCTGAAAATTAAAGTGATGTCTTTTAGTTGATATCCTTTTAAAAGTAGATCCTCAATAATAATATCCATCTTACCGAGTGCTTTCGTCTTCCAATGTACAGGTACGGTATCGTCATCTTTTTTTGTTTTATCGGATTCGAAAAAATCGATTTGGATATATCCACCCTCAGCGCCTTTGTCTCTTGATTTTTGAAATACCTGATCTTTATGATAAGCTAATTGAAATATCGTTTCGTCAGGGTTGAATTTCGTACTGAGCAATTGTGCTGCGACCGGGAAAAGAACATTGTTGAATTCGATGATATTTTTTTTGCTTCGGTAGTTGGTGTCTAGAATAATATTCTTTAATGGGAATCCCGATTTCTTTAAATCTTTTTCTACCCCTTCTAAAAGTAATTGCATATTCCCACCTCTCCAGCGATAAATGCTTTGCTTAGCATCACCCACTAAGATAACTTCATTGCCAGTAGAAAGTGAATTTATAACCAATGGCTTTAAAATTTGCCATTGTTCCGATCCAGTATCTTGAAATTCATCAATGAGCAAATGCAAATAGGTATTGCCCGATTTTTCATAAATGAAGGGCGCGTCTTGATCAGCTACCATTTTGCTTAGCATTCTTGTGGTATCTGACAAGTGAAAAATTTGATTTTTCTCTCTGTATTCTTTTAATTTTTCGTCTAACGCACCACTGATTCCCGACTGATAAATTAATTTTAATGCTTCAGAAACGGATAAGTAGGCACGCTGATGTTCATAGATATAACTTACCGCTTGATCAAGTAGCGGATAGATTTCTTCAGTAGCTATGGAGACGAGTAATTCATTATTTTGTTCCGCTTTTGGGACTAGCATTAGTGGATCCTCCAATGCCGATTGGGTGTAAGAGTTTATAGCTGTAAATTCTTTATGTCCACTTTTGCGATTCGCGATCTTTAGTAAATATCCAACCGGACCTCTCGACTTATAGTAAAATTTATTTACGTCCAATTGATGTTTCGCCAAAACTTGAATAACTTCTTGTCCTCTGGCATTCATGAATTTCTCGACTTCTTTCTTTTTGATAATCATCCATTGAATTAAATCAAGCAGTTGGTTCATATCGACAGAAGCTGCATGATCTCTTGCTGAAGTCGATTGCAAAAGCTCTTTCGTCATTTTTTCGAGCTCTGTTCTTACATTCCAGTTTTTACCTTCATCAATGCGATGTAGCAACAGTTTTTCTAACCAAGAAGTAATTTGTTCGTCCTTGCCTGCTTCGTCCAATAAGTTATTGGTTGTGTTTTTACAGATGTATTCAGTGTCGAGTTCAATGTTGTATTTAAGAGGAAGTAAAAGTTCTCTTGCTAATGTTCTAGCTAAAACTTGAAAGTAACTATCAATAGTTGAAATGGCAAAGGAGGAATAGTTATGTAAAATTTTAACTAGAACAATTTGCGCATTCTCATAAATTTCTTTTTCACTGAGTTTGGGAAGTTTTTCAAGTAGTACTTCAAGATGCATGGATTTTTCTCCATGCGCTAATAAATCAAGTTCTTTAATTATTCTTGTTTTAAGTTCTTCAGTTGCCTTGTTGGTAAACGTGATGGCTAAGATTCTTTGAAAGAGCCAAGGTTTTTCGATTACTTTTATTAGAAATTGTTGTACGAGAGTGAATGTTTTTCCCGAGCCAGCTGAAGACTTATAAATGACCAATCCCATTCTGCCAAAATAAAACAGGTTTGCCAATAAAGCAAACCTGTTGTACTATTAGTTCGTTTTTTTATTAACGAATTCCGAATCCTTCCATTTTGTAGGTTAGGCCAACTCCGAAGATTTGACGAAATTGAGTTCTAGGACCTGTTTTTTGTGTCCCATCTAATCGAGTAACGGGTACATCGGTACCATTTACACTTCTAAATAATGCAATTTGAGTATTGTCATCATAAATTAGTTGTGTTCCGATAGAGACAGATAGGATAGAATTTACTTTCATCGAGATCAAAATTTCCCAATTAACATCTACGTTCTGTGGATCTTCTTGATAATTGCTGAATAAATCCAGTTTTGTCATGAAGTTTACATTTTTTACAATGTCTTTTTGAAAACGTGTGTTTACATAGGCTCCAACTTCAGCACGAAATTTTTCACCGGGATCAACTCCATAAGCGCCTACATCGGAAAGGCGTTTGTCATTTACGATAATTCCTCGAGCAGTGATAGGAGAGAGGAAGAACGAGAAATAGTCAGCGGGTTTGTAATCCAATCCCAAGGATAATAATGTAAATGCTGGTGCGGCAAATTTAGAGATGTAAAGAGACGAATCTGTTCTCGGATAATTATATCCTTCCGCAAACTGAGATCTGAAATTAAAGAGTAGAGTGTAGTAAAATTTACTTTCCCCAGATTGAATTCCAAGTTTAGAATTTAATTCTAGTCGATCATCGTTTTTTCTGATTTTTTCGTCCCCTTGCTTCACAATTCCATAGCCCATGTCCAAAGTGTTATCCCAAGTCATTCGACCTTTTTTGTATTTCGCAAACAGGCTTACAATATTGTTGAGCGACATAGCATCTTGTCCACCAGCTGCCCAATTCATTAAACTTACTTGATTAAATGAAGAGGAGAATAATCCTCCTGTTCTCCAAACGGTATCAGCTTTAACTGTTGAATCACTTTGAGCATTACTCATTGACACAAATCCAGCTATAAAAAATAGTAGTATTCCTATACGTTTCATATATTATATAAGTATTTTTTATTGAAATTATTTTTTAAGTAAATCTCTGATTTCTCCAAGCAAAACTTCTTCTTTAGTTGGTGCCAGAGGTGCAGAAGGCGCTGCTTCTTCGTTCTTTTTTAATTTGTTCATCGTTTTAATTACCATGAACATAACAAAAGCCACCACCGTAAAATCAATTACTGTCGTGATAAATTGACCATATTCAATGTAAACTTCAGGTACAGTTGTCGAAATAATATTTCCTGCCGAGTCTATTACTTCTTTGGATCCATCTTGAATTTTATATTTCAATTCAGAGAAATTTTGACCACCAATCAGCTTACCAACTACTGGCATGACCATCCCATCTACAAATGCTGTGGTTACTTTTCCAAATGCACCTCCAACTACCACTCCGATAGCGAAGTCGATTAAATTGCCTTTAACAGCAAATTCCTTAAATTCTTTGATAAAACTCATATTATTTGTTATTAGGTTTCCGCAAATTTAATCCATTATTGATTACCACTGTATATAGTTTTTTATGACATACAATGATATGATAATTAGTTATTTGTGGGTCGTAAATACAAATAAAAAAGTCGAATATTCAGAATATTCGACTTGAAAAAAATGAAATTGTATTGGGTTTTACTTTTCTGAAGATAAATTTGAGTTGGAAACTGAAGTTGGAATCATTTGCTCTGGTTTTAATCTAAAAGCAATAACAGGAACCCAAATGGAATGTGCATTATTATTGCTTAATGCCAGGCGGTAATAGGTAACTCCTAGTAATGGTTCTTTGTCTTGAAGTGTATATTCTTTAAGTGAATTGGATTGACCAGCTCCTTTTACTCTTCCTACTTCTTTGTAGGATTTTGTATCTGAGCTTTTTTCAATAATAAAATCTTGTACACCGAATTCTTTGGCAGTGTGCCAGTTTAATTTTACATATTGTCCTTCTAAATCCGCTGAGAAACTTATTAATTCCATTGGAGTTTTAGAAGATGCGTTTGTTTGTCGAATAACTAGATTGTCGAAGAATGGTAAGGGTTTACCTTCTCCGTTCATTTCATTTCCAATAATTATATTTTCAGATGTATTCCAAGTAAGTTTACTTTGTGAAGCTGCTTGATTGTTCCAAACTACTACACGATCTACCAATAATTCTCCTTTTCCGGTGGTGGGTGTATATATAAAACGATAATTTCTATACGCCATATCTTTCGCAATTTCAAAAGTCGTTGTTTCATTGATGGAATAGGATTTTCCGTTGGCCGCTGTCAGCTTGTATTTGATGGCAAGCTTTCCATCTTTCATACCAAAGTTGAAGTCTTTTCCTCTTGTATAAAAATTTCCGGATTTTTCAAATCTTCGGTAATCGATGGCAATATCAATTCCTTCTCCATCTAATGCATCCAATTTCGGAAGTACTAAATTTAAATTTTTCATTCCGTTTCCTGCGCTTAGACCAAGAGTATTGTCTTTTCCTCCTGAAATACATTCAGCATGAACGCAAACATCAATCGCATCTGGACCTATTTCTGAAACTAAACATTTCCCTTCATCCCAACCAAAACCAATGATTACTTCTCCATTATTAATAGGATCTTGTTCCATTAGTGGAATGGAAGCGCTTGAATTGGTTACATCTGCTGTATTGATTCCTATCCCGATGTAGATGGCTAAAGTAAGTGCGGATGTTACTCCCGCAATTAGTAAGCCTTTTTGTAGTGTTGAAAGTTTAAGTTTATTACTTATTCGAAGTTTATAGCTCATCGGAATTTTATTTTTTAAAAACTACTGTTTGTATACGTCAAACGATAGAATTGGTTGCTTAAAGTGAAATGAAAAAGGTTGGAATATTTTCCAACCTTTTTCATATAAATTGCTAAATTTTAAGCATTATGCAGTTACAAAAGTAAGGTCATCAACTGTGATCGTATTATTCTCCGCCATGAGCGACGCACGTTCAATAACTGCTTTAAGTTCACGTATATTACCCGGCCACGCATATTCCAGCATAAATTTACAAGCTTCTTTGGAAATGGTGTATGGTTCCATCTTGTTGTTTTTGCAAAATTCAGTAAGGAATGATTTTGCTAGTAAAATAATATCGTCTCCGCGCTCATTTAAAGGTGGTAAATGAATTAGAAAACCTTGAATCCGATAGAATAAATCTTCTCTGAATCGACCTTCTTTTACTTCAAATGCTAAATTTCGATTGGTCGCAGCGATTAGTCGAAAGTCTAATTTGATGGTTTTGTTGCTTCCGATTCTCGTAACTTCTTTTTCTTGTAAAACACGAAGCAGTTTTGATTGTAGACTCATGTCCATTTCTCCAATTTCATCTAGGAAGATGGTTCCACCGTCAGCCTCTTCAAATTTTCCTATTCTTCTTTCGCGAGCATCAGTAAAAGCCCCTTTCTCATGTCCGAAAAGTTCACTTTCGATAAGTTCAGTTGGAATAGCGCCCATGTTCACAATAACAAACGGTTTTCTTGAGCGCTGTGAATTGTAATGAAGTGCTTTTGCTACTAGTTCTTTTCCGGTCCCACTTTGTCCAGTAACCAAAACCATCATGCTATTGTTTTCTACTTTCTGTATAAGACGTAAAACACGCATTACTGCCGGACTCGATCCAATAATATTTGAATACTTGTTTCGGTCTATGATCTGTTCTTGAAGGAATACAACTTCTTTTCTCAAAGTTACTTGCATGCTTAAGTTGCGCACCGCATTCTCAATACTTGCAATCATTTTTTCATTCTTAAGGATGTATTCATTAGCTCCGTTTTGATAACAACTAACTACTACCTCAACATCTTCTTGACCCGAGCAAATGATGATAAGTGCGCTTGGACAATTTTCCTTAACTTTTTTCATGAAAGTGAATCCATCCATTCCGGGCAGATTGTAATCAATGATAACAATGTCTGGATTTTCATGTAGACTGTTAATGCAATCTTCCGCATTAATAAAGTGTGTTGATTCGAATTTATCAAATTTATTCAAGCATTGACGAATCAATGTAGCGATCATGGTATCATCTTCGATAATAAATATTTTTCCTGCGACCATAGCTATGTATATTAAATGGTGTTTTTTATAGATTTGATTTCGTTTTCTAATTGCGGATAAGCTTCGTTACATAATGCCTTAATTTTATTAATGTTTTCAATAATCATTTCCATGTTTTCATTTTTCTTAGCTAGCTCTTCGATTTTAGCAGCTAAGCTTGAGCATTCTTTTAGTCCAACATAATTAAATGAAGGTTTCGCTTTGTGTGCCGCTTGTCGTATCACCTCAAAATTATGATCTGGAATGGCATTTTCTATATCAGAAATTGATTTAGGTGAATTAGCCAAGAACATTTGTATAAATTCAACAAAGAAATCATCATTATTGTCAGAAATCTCTTTAAGAAATGTTAGGTCGATTGTAACTTTTAATTCTTCAGTTTGATTTGATGTAGAAGTGAAAGCGTTTGTTAAAGTTGATGTTTCTTTTTTTGATTCTATAATTGATGCATCAGCCATTTGAGATGATTTGGTTAATTCAACGATTTTATTCTTTAATTCCTCTGGCTTAAAAGGCTTAGAAATATAGTCGTTCATGCCCATGCTAATGCATTTTTCTTTTTCTCCATTCATGGCATGACCAGTCATGGCAATGATAGGAGTTACATTGTTCGGTGTAGGCAAATCATGTCGAATGAGTTCAGTTGCTCTGTAACCATTCATATCTGGCATTTCAATATCCATGAGAATGACATCATAAACTGTGTTTCTTGCTTGTTCTACAGCCTCAATTCCAGTAACAGCAAAGTCACATTTGATTCCCCATTCTTTAAACATCTTTTGAATAATGAATCGGTTGATCTCATGATCTTCAGCTACCAGAATTTTTAATTCAGTTGATAGATTTGCGGAATGTAGCGCCATGGTATTTGTAGTTTTATGGTGTGTGTGACAACTTTTGTAAGGGATACAAAATTTAAATGTGGTTCCTTCATTTGGAATGCTCTCTACATGAATGCTTCCGTTTTGCTTTTCGATAAGTTGCTTGGTAATAGTTAATCCGAGTCCGGTACCGCCGTATTTGCGTGTTATTTCATTACCTGCTTGAGTAAAGGATTCAAAAATGCTATCTATCTTATCTTCGGATATACCTATGCCAGAATCCTTGATGAAGAATTCAAGAATATTGTATTCTTCATTGCTTTCTTTTAATCTTGCCCCAATGAGTATGTATCCCTTTTCGGTAAACTTTATCGCATTTCCTAATAGGTTATTGATGATCTGAGTTAATCGAATCGGATCTCCTATAATTTCCGCTGGTAGTTCATTAGATATTTCTGTTCTAAGTTCTACTTTTTTCTCAATCGTTTTTGGAATAAATGCAGCCACTGAAGCAGTGAATGTATCTTTTAAATTGAAGGGAATCTCTTCAAAAGTCATTTTTCCTGAATCGATTTTCGATTGATCTAGAATGTCGTTTACAATAACTAGTAAAGTGTCTGCTGATTTTCTGATCAGGTCTAAATAGTTTTTTTGCTCTTCGTTAGTGTTTGTGTTAAGTATAAATTGAGTTAAACTAATAATACCATGAATAGGTGTCCTGATTTCATGACTCATGTTTGCTAGGAATTGTTCTTTGATTTTCGACGACTCCTCTTTGGTTACAATTTGATGGCGCAATACCTCCTCGTTTTTAGTGTAGGATGTAATGTCAATGGCAACTCCCATCATTCCATTGATGACTTCATTTTGATCATAGATCGGAATGTAATTTACATCAAAGAAGTGTCCGTCAACTTCTGTTTTGAAATTGCATTGTTGGGTGTCACAGGCTAATCGAAAATCTCCCATTCGCATGGGAAGAGCGTTGCCGAAATTTATTAAGTTTTGCCCTATTACTTTGTCTGGTTTTACCGATAGACAATGCGCAGCTTTTCCTTTGAAGAGCGAAATCGTTCCATCATTGTTTATGTTAAAAAGTAATATGGGTGACCTCGCAACTATATTCTTTATCTTTAATTCGCTTTCTTGTAG
>CAIXTT010000126.1 GCA_903922455.1 uncultured Bacteroidota bacterium
ATTGATGAAGTGCTTGCTGTGGGTGATGCTGGATTTCAACGGAAGTGTATTGGCAAAATGGAAGAGATTAGTAAGCACGGAAGAACAATTTTATTTGTAAGTCATAATTTTTCTGCGGTGCAATCTTTGTGTAACAGATGTATCTATTTAAAGAATGGGGGCGTAGATTCTGATGGTTCTCCTCAAGATGTAATTCAAAATTATCTAAAGGATATTTCTGAGAATAAGGCAAATAATCATTCGAGATCAGCATTCGGTGATGAAGTTGCCCAGCTCATTGATGTTCGCGTTTCTGATTCCAACGGAGATAGTGTTCAGTTTGTAGATTATACTCAGTCCTTTAAAATTGAATTTGATTATGAGATTATTGCAGATGGCTTTTTTCCAACTCCTAATGTTCATCTTTCAAATGTTCAATCCGAAAAAGTATTTGTTGCGGTTATGCCGAAATCACAAGTTCCTACATCAAAGGGATTTTATACGGCTCGTGTAGAAATACCTGCTCACTTATTGAATCCAAATTCTTATGTAGTTGGTATTGCATTAACTTCATTTGAAACGATGAAAGTGCATTTTTTTGAGCCAGAAAGTATTATCTTTAGTGTCGAGGAAGATATTAATCTTCGTCCTCATGATTTTCGTCAGTCAATTCCTGGAGTCATTCGGCCAAATCTTAAATGGCAATAAATAAATTAAGTATGAATAAAATTAGTAGTCTATTAGGAACACAGAATGTGAAATTTAATCTTCATACAGTTGATAAAGGACATCATAAAGTAACTTATCGAGGAGTAAAAACAATTAAATGCCCCTTTGATTTTGTTATTTACCAAATGATTATTTTTGAAGTTAAACCTGATCTTGTTATTGAAATAGGAACGAACAATGGTGGAAGTGCTTTGTATCTTGCTGATTTATTAAATATAAATAATAAGGGGGAAATTCATACCATTGATATCGAAAATAAAATTGACCCATTAGCGTTGGCTCATCCTCGCATAAAATTTTTTGGAAATGGATATGAAGGTTATGACCTTGACGCAGCAAAAAATTATGAAACAGTTTTGATCATTGAAGATGCGAGTCATATGTATAAGGATACATTAAATGCACTTAATAAATTTGGCTCATTAGTTACTAAAGATTCTTATTTTATTGTTGAAGATGGCATTGTTGATGCGCTTGGTTTAAGTAGAAAATTTGAAGGAGGCCCCCTTCGAGCAATACGTGAATTCATGAAAGGAAATACCGATTATGTAATAGATAGAAAATGGTGTGACCTATTTGGGAAGAATGCCACTTTTAACGTCGATGGGTATTTAAAAAAAATAAAGTAGAAAAAGTGAATAGCGAAGTTGACTTAAAATGGACTGGTGAAAGACTGGTTACTTCTGTTGAAGATGAAACAGCAACAGAGCATTTACATAGGTATATGCTTGCAATGAAGTATTGTCACGGATTGGTTGTAGTTGATATTGCTTGTGGAGAGGGTTATGGTTCTTCTTTCTTAACTTCTGTAGCGAATAATGTTACTGGGGTTGATATAGATCCAGAAGCTGTCTTATTTGCATCTGCAAAGTATAAGAAGTCTAATCTTGAGTATAAAGTAGGCAATTGTTCTGCTATTCCCGTAGCTTCAGATTCGGTAGATGTGGTAGTTAGTTTTGAAACTTTAGAGCATCACGATCAACACGTAGAAATGATGTTGGAGGTGAAAAGAGTGTTAAAGCCAAATGGTTTGTTGATTATAAGTTCACCAGATAAAACATATTATTCTGATCAGCGAAAATTTAAAAATTCATTTCATGTTAAAGAATTGACAAGTCTTCAATTTGAAGATTTGTTGAAGTCTCATTTTAAAAATACTTGCTTTGCTAATCAACGAGTGATGTATGGCTCTTTGATCATTCCGAATGTTAACGACATTGGATCTTTTAATTTGTATGGTGGGGATTATACGAAATTGAATTTATTGCCTTTAGAACCCTTTTATAATATTGCCTTTGCTAGTGATGGTGTCGTGCCAGAAATAGGCGCAAGTTTTTTTAATGGCGATCAAATTATTCTCGATAGAATGAATAGTATTTATAATTCTAGAAGTTATAAATTGGGATATTTTTTATTGACTCCTTTACGATTAGTTTCAAGGTGGTTTTCTTCTAACAAATAGTGGGTTATGATTTCGGTGATAATCGTCAATTATAATACACTGGAATTAACTGCCCAATGTGTTTCTAGTATCATTGAAAATGTAAAAAGCGTCCCGTACGAAATTATTGTTGTCGATAATGCTTCTACTTTGGATAACCCGCAATTACTGAAGGAAAGATTTCCATCTATAAAATTGGTTTGTAATGAAGCGAATCTAGGCTTTGCAAAAGGAAATAATGTTGGTATATCTGTTTCTTTGGGAAAAGAAATATTATTATTAAATAGTGATACCCTAGTATTGGATGATGTATTGGCGAAAACATCTAAGTTGCTTCAGTCTGAAAAGAATATTGGAATAGTTACTTGTCGTCTTCAGTTTCCTGATGGTAAAGTCCAACATAATTGTCAACCATTTCCGAGTTTTTTGAAATGGTCAGTAGAGAAAACGCGAATGTTTAAATTGTTACCAATGAAACTTAAATCGTCATTTCTTCAAGGTCGTTTTTTTAATTATAATGCTTATGGAGAACCTGATTGGGTATGGGGAACTTATTTCCATTTTAAGCGTGAATTGCTACAAGGGTTTAAAAACAGAGAGTTGGCAAATGATTTTTTTATGTATGTGGAAGATATGCAATGGTGCTATGAAGCGAGATTAAATGGATGGAGAATTGCATTTGAATCCGATGCTAAGATAATTCACCTGATGGGTCAAAGTAAAGGTGCTAGGAATAAAAATAGTGAAGAGAATGTATCCTTGTTCATTGAAAAATACTATTCTCCAATTGAAAAGTTTTTATTTCATTTAATTAAAAATTAGGTTTGAAAAATCATTGCATCTCATTATTTTAGAAAAGAACAAGTGGGTAACTTGAAGACAAGTATTATAATAATTACTTTTAATGGCAATGAAAGATTGCCTCGATTGTTATTGTCTATTAATGAGATTAAAGATTTGTGCTTTGAGGTGATAATAGTGGATGATGGTTCTCTAGTGAATCCGAACGAAATCATCGTTAATTTGCCGTTGAATTATTCCTGGCGCTTGATTAATCAAAAGAATAGCGGAAGAGCGATTGCAAAGAATGTAGGAGCTGCCCATGCTCAGTATGAGTTGTTGTGGTTTTTGGACGATGATATGAAAATAGGTGGAGATTCATTGTTTCATTTTATAGATCATTACAAAAGGTTAACCAAGTCGGTGTGTGTTGGAACAACGTTTGAGGAAGGATCAGAATTCGATACGGACATTCAGAAATTCAGATGCTATTTGAGTGAAATTTGGCAACAAGCTCTTGAAAAATTGGAGAATCCACTTTCAGCTCAAGATTTATTTCTCGCTTCAGCGAATTTTGCTATTAAAAAGGATATGTTTGTTGAGATAGGAGGTTTCAATTCCACTTTAAAAGATGCGGAAGATTTAGATTTGGCCTATCGATTGCATTTAGCCAATATTCCCATTTATTATAATTTAAAGGCGGTAGGGTATCATAAGGATAAAATTACTTGTCGCTCTTATGTTATACGAAACAGACAATATATCCATGGTTATAAAGTGCTGAGAGAATCACATCCTAATTATTTGAATATTAATAAGAGATTAGAGTTGGTGGAAGTTTCTCCTACAAGAAAGTTTGTGCTAAGTATTATTTCACAACCTGTGTTTGTTTATTTAATTGATCACTTTAATGTATTTCTAGTGTTGCCGAAATCAATTCGTTTTCGATTCTATGAAATGCTAATTTTGGGACTAGGACGAGTGTTTAAGGATAGGGATTTAATTAAAGAGTAAAATGATACATAGCAAAAAAGTAAAGTTTTTTAATTTCTTTAGGAATTTAATAAGAATTATTAAATTAGATTATTTATTTCCTCCTTTAACGAATAATAAAGGGTATGATAATTTTTTTGTTAAATGCATCCCTCAAAATTATCAATATTCAAAGTATACTTTGCGAAAAGTTAAACGTGATGAGATTTGGTATGAGTTGGATTTGTCCGAATATATGGAATGGGTTATTTATTATGGATTGAACGTGGAGAATAGAAGTGATTTGTATTGCTTGGTAAAGCGTGATATGGTGTTGTTTGATGTTGGATCAAATGTTGGTGAAACTTTACTCAATTTTGCTAAACTTACAGGTGATAATGGTAAAGTATATGGTTTTGAACCAGTCCCCTATTCATTTAGTAAATGCAGTAATAATATTTCATTGAATCGTTTTAGCAATGTTTCACTTGCTCAAATTGCATTGTCAAATAAAGAGGAAACTTTGTTTTTTCAAGACACAAATAACAATAACAGTGGTGGAGTATTTATGAATAGAAAAAATTC
>CAIXTT010000127.1 GCA_903922455.1 uncultured Bacteroidota bacterium
AATTACCTTTGCACTCAATATAATTTATGGCTACTGCAAAGAAATCCCCCAAGAAAAAGTCAACCCGACCTATCATCCTCGTAACCAACGACGACGGCATCACCGCGCCTGGTATTCGGGCATTAGTAGAAACCATGAAGAAGTTTGGTGAAGTCATTGTGGTGGCTCCCGATAGTCCGCAATCGGCGATGGGGCACGCCATTACCATAAACAAGCCCTTACGATTGGATAAGGTATCCGTTTTCGAAGGCGTGGATTCCTGGCAATGCTCAGGCACACCGGTAGATTGTGTCAAGTTGGCCGTCAATAAAATTTTACATCGCAAACCCGATATATGTGTTTCAGGAGTCAATCATGGAAGTAACTCTTCCATTAATGTCATTTACTCCGGTACGATGTCGGCGGCCATGGAAGGGGCCATCGAAGGCATTCCAAGCATTGGGTTCAGCTTAACCAACTTCAGTTTAGATGCCGATTTTGGTCCCACGAAGAAGATTATTGAGAAGATTGTAAAGAATGTTTTAAAAATCGGCTTGCAGGAAGGAACCTTATTGAATGTAAATATTCCAAATCTTCCCAGTTCAAAAATAAAAGGAATTCGCGTTTGTCGACAGGCGAATGCAAAGTGGAAAGAAGAGTTTGATGAGCGAAACGATCCTTATGGTCGAAAATATTTTTGGCTCACGGGTAAGTTCATCAACTTCGATACCGGCAAGGATACCGACGAATGGGCGTTGAAGAATGGATACGTTTCTGTAGTGCCTGTCCAATTTGATTTTACAGCCCACCACGCCATTCCGCACTTGAACACTGTTAAATGGAACGATTAGTTTAAACCATGACTCAAAAACGCTCCTTTAAACTCAAAGACGAATTCAAATCGGGATTTGTGCCGGGCATGCTCCTGCCGATCTTGGGATTTTATATTTACTATCTGCTTTTTTTCAATTATATGTCCTTTGATGGGTTTATCGATCACGTAACTAAATCCAACAAAGCCATTGCGGTGTTGAGTCTGGGTGTGATTCTAAACTTAGGATTGTTCTATCTTTTTTACATCAAGGAAATCGACAAAGCGGCGAAGGGTGTGATTGGCGCTACTTTCATCTATGCCTTCATCGTTATGTACTTTAAAATTGTAGCATGAAGTACTACGTCATTGCGGGGGAAGCTTCGGGCGATTTGCACGGGAGCAATTTGATGAAAGCCATTCGCGTCAATGATGCGCAGGCAGAGTTCCGATGTTGGGGTGGCGACTTGATGCAAGAGCAAGGCGGCGAGTTAGTAAAGCATTACCGATCGCTTGCTTTTATGGGTTTTATAGAGGTGATTGCCAACCTGCGCACCATCATCAAGAACATCAAGTTTTGCAAAGAAGATATTTTAGACTGGAAGCCCGATGCGATGATCTTTATCGACTATCCGGGATTCAATCTACGCATTGCGGAGTTTGCGCGTGCCCAAGGCATCAAAACCATCTATTACATCAGTCCACAAATATGGGCTTGGAAAGAATCGAGGATTCATAAAATCAAGCGTGACATTGACAAAATGATGGTCATTCTCCCTTTCGAAAAAGACTTTTACCATAAGTGGGACATGGAGGTCGACTTTGTGGGGCATCCTTTGTTAGATGAGATTGGAACTCGAAAATGGATTGATGAGTCGTGGAAAAAGAAGCACGGCATCCCCGAAAACAAAAAGCTCATTGCCCTCTTGCCGGGGAGCCGAAAACAAGAAATTGACACCATGCTGCCCATCATGATCGAGGCGACCGAGGGCATGGACGACTATCATTTCCTGTTGGCAATGGCTCCTTCCCAAGGTTTAGAGGCTTACACGTCCCACCTAAATAATAGATCAAATATTACTCATATTCAAGGAGAAACGTATGCTATCTTAAGTGCTTCTTCAGGTGCTTTAGTCACCAGTGGGACTGCCACTTTAGAAACCGCCATCTTCGGCGTACCCGAGGTAGTGTGTTACAAAGCCAACAAAGTGAGTTATTGGATTGCTCGACAACTCATCAAAGTCAAGTTCATTTCCTTGGTCAATTTGGTGATGGATCGCGAAATCGTAAAAGAGCTCATCCAAGCCGACCTCAGCCCGAAGCAAGTGAAAAGCGAGTTATTAAAGATTTTAGAGATGGATGAGCGGGAGAAGATGTTGGCGTCGTTTGAAGAACTAAAACTAAAACTTGGTGGAGAAGGTGCGTCTTCTAATGCTGCTGACGTTATTGACAAATTGCTAGCTTCGAAAAGTGAAATTAAGAATTAAGAATTAAGAATTTTTTCTTCAAAAGGGTTCTTAAATAGATTTGAAAAGGGAGAAACCCATCTCGCCTGAAGATGATCCTAAAGGTTTCACTAATATACAACTTTTAAAAAAATTATTGAGAAGTATAGAATTCCAAGGTAAATACAACTTACATTTTAAACGCAGCGTCAGCTGCGGTAAGCAAAGTTCGCAACGAAATTTTGTAGAAAATAATGAGTTATTCTTTTTTGAGGGGGGAATTCGCCAATACACCAATTTACCAACTTGCCAATTCAATAATCATGCTCCAAAAGCGCACCATGCCACAAAAAAAACCGCCACACGAAGTGGGCGGTTTTTTCATCTGCAAAGCAAGGGTTTAGTTCTCCACTTCGGATTCTTCGTCGTTGAAGTTGCTTAAGACAAGGATTTCGCTTACTTGAACTTCCGTAGTATATTTCTTCTGTCCTTGTTTGTCGGTGTAGCTCTTGCTCACCAGCTTGCCCTCCAGGGCGATTTTGCTTCCCACTTTGGTGAAGCGTTCCATAATTTCAGCCGTCTTTCCGAACGCTACCAAATTATGCCATTGGGTATCGGTTACACGTTCGCCTTTGGCGTTGCGGTACGATTCGTTGGTGGCGATGGTCACCTTGGCGAGCTTCTTGCCGCCGTCCAACATTTTGATTTCGGGATTGAACCCGAGGTTGCCAATCAAGTTGACTTTGTTTTTTAATGAGTTCATTTTTTTCTTTTGGTTTTTTAAGTTTATTGCCAGGCCATGGCGATGTCGACGATGCAAAGATGGAGTAGGGGGGATGAATTAGTCGGGGGATAAATATTTATAGTCGACTACAAGTGTTTGCAAATTGGTACGGAGGGGATTTTTGGTTCATTGCATTCGCAGATCGCTATTGAGGGGATGTTAGATGTTGGATATTAGATGTTGGATTTGGACATTTCTTCTGGCTTCTGGCTGCTAGTTTTTTTTGAAAGCGGAAAATGCTGAGAGCAAATTTTATAAACCTCCGCGACCACCGCGCCTTCCTTGCGCCCTAGCGGTTAAATTGAGATTTTAATTTACTTAGAATCTCTTAAAAAAGATAAAAATTCCGTTTGCAAACGTTTAAAACCATTTAATTTACATGGTTTAATTCGCTATTATTCAATTATTTGATAAGTGAAACCTTGTTTTCGGGTTCTACCACATTTGGAAAAATTCAAATCCGTATTACTTTAGCCATTCGTTCTTAATTCTTGGGTAATTTTTCAAAAGCCCAGAGACAGCCATTGCTAAGCAAATAAACTTTTAAATAGCTCTATAATGACAAAAAAATGTAATGAATGCGGTGACCTCATCACAGGTAGATCCGACAAGAAGTTTTGTTCCGATATGTGTCGGAATGCGCACCACAATAAGTTTAACGGCTATCGAAATGCCTTGATTCGGCATGTGAACCATAAGCTACGGAAGAACCGTTTTATTTTGTTTGAACTTTCAAAAGGAAAATCGAATGAATTTAGCCGCGACGAGCTCATTTACCATGGCTACGATTGGCAGTTTTTTACTGAAGAATTGGTGTTGACTGAGCATACGCATCGTTACTGTTATGATTTCGGGGTGGAATTTGATATGGATAATAGCGTTCGGATTATCACGAAACAGTATAACAAGAAGAACCGAAAACCGAAGTTGATGCCGATGGCAGCCGAGGGGTAATTCAGAATTCAGATCCTATAGCTATCTGATTCAGAATTATTTGATTTTTCACTTAGATTAAAGATTAACCTTCGATTAGAGTCGCGGTTTTAACACTATAGACACAAGAGGACACAAGAGGACACTTGAGGTTAGATCCCGCAGTTCTAAGGGACAGGTGATGGCGGTTAGATTTTCTTGCTACGAGTTTTGATTCTTAGGATCAAAAAAGACTTCGTTCGGATTTTTAGTTGGCTTCGAATCTAGCTTTTTTTACTGCAAGCTTTAAGATTGATTGTTGGTTGAAAAATGAAAAGCTTTTCGATCGGCAAAATTTTAGTGAGCGTAGCGATTTACTTTTGTAGTACTTCCAATTACTTAATCCACCTAATCCACCTAATCCACCAATTTACCAACTTGCCAATTTGCCAATTTAAATCTCGTCCAAAACGCCCAGTTCTATTTGCCTGAAAACCCTATCTTGTTCTATAAT
>CAIXTT010000128.1 GCA_903922455.1 uncultured Bacteroidota bacterium
TCAGCAACCGCTAATGCTCCCGTACTTCTCAATAATTTTATTGGCAACGGATTTAATTCGTACGTTCCCAATGATAATGATGTAGCGGTTTCGAATGGTGGATTTGTATCTAGCGTAAACAATACCATGATTTTTGGAAAAGACATGGTTACGAATCAGGTGTATGCATCGGTCACGTTACATTCATTAGTAGCCGCACTGGGATTAACGCAAGAAGAGTTTGATCCGAAAGTAGTGTATGATCCAGGAGCTGATCGATTTATTTTGGCGATGTTGAACGGATTTAATGATACGACTAGTGTGATCATTCTTGGATTTTCACAAACGAATAGCGCTGCAGGTTTATGGAATTTTTATACACTTCCAGGTGATGCGTTAAACACCAACCGTTGGACCGATTTTCCCATGATGACTGTGAGCAATGAAGAATTATTTATCACCGTAAATTTATTGTACAATGATTCATCTTGGCAAACAGGATTTAATCAAACCATCATTTGGCAAATAGATAAAGAGCTGGGTTTTCAGGGTCAAACCTTAGCCACACAACTTCATAGTAATAATGTATATAACGGGGAGCCTATCCGCAATTTATGCCCAGTAAAAGGCGATTTAGGAACGTATGGTCCGGGTGCTTGGTTTTTATCGAATCGCAATTTTAGTGCTGGCAATGATACCATCTTTTTGGTGCATATTACGGATACGATAGGAAGTCCAACACAGCAAGTTACCATTCAGGCTTTAGTAAGTCCAGTACAATATCACATGCCCGTAGATGCAGATCAACCGAATACGATCGAAAATTTGGGAGTGAATGATGCGCGCATTATGGGTGCATTTCTGCATGATGACGAAATTCAATTTGTATTGGCATCGTTTGATACGAGTTCAGGATATGATGGAATTTATCACGGTACGATTTCACAAGTTTCTACTTCACCAGCAATTGCAGTAAATATGTTTACGGTGCCCATTACCGATGTTGCTTATCCGAACATTGCATATGCAGGTACTTCGCCTACTGATGATCGCGCTGTGTTTAGTTTTCTGTATTCTTCCGCAACCTTGTTTCCGGGAACTGCTGCAGCCATGTGGGATGGAACTGCTTTTTCAGCGCATACCGTATTGCGTCCGGGAATTACTCCTTGTAACATGCTTATTGGAGATGAGCGTTGGGGTGATTATACCGGTTGTCAAACTAGATATAATCAGCCGGGGTATGTTTGGATTAACGGATCCTATACCGTCTTTGGTGGTGTAACACGAACATGGATTGGAGAGTATACCGTTACTTCGGCTGCAGGAGTTGATGATCCAATTGCCCAAAATGCTTCGTTGGTTTATCCAAATCCAGCTATTGATTTCACCACCGTAAAATTTAATAGTCCGAATGTGGGTCGCATAACGGCAAGGATATACGACAATGCTGGAAAAATGGTGCATCAACTCTTTTACGGATCCGTGATGTCGGGCGAAAATGAAATTAGCTTTAAGACGGATGCATTAACAATAGGTATGTATGTTGTTATTATTGCAGATGAAAAAGGAACAGAAATCGCGAAAGAGAAGTTGGTGAAACAATAACGCGTTATCCTTTCTGTGCATCATAATAATAGTAGAAATATTAATAATGATAAAGTTAGTAAACTTTATCATTGAACACGGATGACACTGATAATTAAGATTAGCACGGATTTTTTAGTAGGGGAATTAAAAATTAAATTATGGAAATGTGGTTAGAATAAACTAGCTATTTTCTCTAGTGTTCTCCAGTGTCTCTAGTGTTGAAATTTACTTTTCCGAATACGGCCATCTACCCAAAACCCTACAGAAAAGCCGAGAAATATTAATTTTTTGTAATGAAATCATGGTTTTTTTGATTTGGTCACCAAATAGTACTTGCTTTCACTTTTTTATTGCCCTATATTTGTCTTCGGCTCTCCAAAACATGGGAGCTTTTTTTTACGGCAAGAATTATACTACTAACATAATTAAACAGTAAGGACCCCTTGGTTTGTCTGCGGACAAACAGATCTAACGTATGAACATGGATAGCACTCCGGTGAATCCTGAAGAGCAATTGCCTTCAGACACCTCGGCTGAGAATTCGGCCCCTCAAATTAATGAATCATCTGAAAGTCAGGAAGTATCAGAAACACCTGTTCAGGATTCCAAAGAAAACAAAGAACCTGTAGCTGAAGTTATTGCAGAAGCTCCCGTTCAGGATTCCAATGAAAACAAAGAACCTGTAGTTGAAGTTATTGCAGAAGTTCCTGTTCAGGATTCCAATGAAAACAAAGAACCTGTAGTTGAAGTTATTGCAGAAGCTCCAGAAGTGCCGGTTGCTTCAGTTGCACACGATGACGATCATCACGAAGAAGAGGTTCAGATCGAAGTGACGGATGAAAGTCATGAAGAATTAGAAGCAGAGCCCGCCGAAGATTTTGGCCAAATGTCGAAAGAAGATTTGGTGATTCGCATGGATGCTTTCAGCAAAGAAAATGATGTAAATGCAGTAAAGAATAGAGTACAATCGGCTCGCGATTCTTTTCAAGCAATTTTTAATCAAGAACGCGATATTGCTTTTGCAGCTTTTATTGAAGCTGGCGGAATCAAAGAAGAGTTTGATTATAAAGATACACTAGAAGAAAAGTTTTTTGATGCTTACAAAGTTTTTCAAAAGCGTCGCTCAGAATTTATTCTAGGTCAGGAGAAAATTAGATCCACCAATTTAAAAGTAAAGAATGAAATTCTTTTGCAGATGAAAAACATCTTGCAAACAGAAGAAGATATGTCGAAAGCTTTTAATGAATTTCATGAGTTACAAGCGAAGTGGAGAGGAGTAGGTCCAGTGCCACCACAAAACGTGAATGATTTGTGGATGACCTACAAATTGTATTGCGATCGTTTTTATGAATTCATTCGATTGAATCGTGAGTTGCAAGACCTTGAGATGAAAAAAAATCTCGAGATGAAAATGCATCTCTGTGAAAAAGCAGAAGAGTTATTGCTAGAGCCATCTCTAAATAAAGCGTTGCAGGATATGCAAACTTTACAAATTAAGTGGCGCGAAGTAGGTGCTGTTTCTAGAGAGAAAAGAACAGAAATTTGGGTGCGTTTTAAAGCTGCTGTCGATAAAGTGTATGACAACAAGCGCAGTTATATCGATTCCCAAAAAGAATTCTTCGAAAAGAATTTCGCTGATAAAAATGCATTGATTGCAAATGCCGAAGAGATCATCAAAGATACATTCGCGAACCATCAACAGTGGCAAGCCGGATTAAAAAAATTGTTAGAGCTTCAAACGGATTGGAGAAAAATTGGTCCTGCAGGTAAAGATCATAATGATTCCATTTGGAATAAATTTAAAGCAACTTGCGATCAGTTCTTCAAGAATAAAGATGAATTCTATAAGCAGAAGAAGCAAGAGTATGCAGCGAACTTGCAACAGAAAACAGAGTTGTGTATTCAAGCAGAAAGTTTAAAGGAAAGCGATGCTTGGAAAAATACAGCGCAAGAACTTATCCGTCTTCAACAAGAATGGAAAAAAATTGGTCCTGCAGGTGATAAGAATGAAAAAATATGGCATCGCTTTAAAGAAGCATGCGACGCTTTCTTCACTCGTAAAACTGCTCATTTTTCAGATCAAGATAATGCACAAGCTGGCAATCTAGAATTGAAAAATGCATTAGTAACAGAAGTTGAAAAACTAGAGGTTAATGGAGATGCCAATGAAGCACTCGAACAGTTAAAAGCGTTTCAACGTAAATTCACTGAAATTGGATTGGTGCCAATGAAACAAAAGGACGATATTCAACAACGGTTTAGAGCGGCTATTCAAATCCATTTCGACGCATTGAAGTCAACGCCCGAATATCGCCAATCTTACAAACGAACGGATCGCCCAGAGCGCCCAGAGCGAGGAGACCGTCCTGAAAGAGAAGGTGGAAGAAGTGAACGCCCCTACCGTCCAGCAGCGGAAAGTGGTGGAAATGAGGAGCAAAGGAACTTAAGTAGTAAGGTAACTAAGCTCGCTGGAGAAGTACAGTTATGGGAAAACAACCTCGGATTCTTTGCTAACTCTAAAAATGCATCTGCTCTAAGAGAAGAATATGAAAGTAAGATTCAACAGGCGAAAGAAGAGATAAATAAATTGAAGGTTCGGCTGAATGAATTGAAAAACGCCTGAAAAGCATCATAATATTGTAAAATAGTGAGCCCTTAAAGCCCTTCTGGAAGAAAATTCCATGAAGGGCTTTGATTTTTTAGGAATTATAGCTTTCACTTTCAATTGATTTTGTATTTTCGCTCTCCTTATCTTAATTCTAGGGTCAATTCCCGGTAATGAAAATAGATTTTGATTTTCGTAACTTAGTAATCCAAAACAAAAATTATTTAAGCCTAATGAAAAAAATTTTATTAATCGCAGGCCTTGCCATTGCAACCTGCTTTAGCAATGTTCAAGCTCAAGAGAAATGTTTAACTGAAATTATGTTTCAGGAAGCAGCAGCGAAAGATCCCTCTTTATTAAAAAGCAGACAAGACTTAGAAGACTGGACGCAACAATACATAACTGATCAGCAGCAAAATCAAAGTTCAAATAAAACGGCACAAGTGAATCGTGTGATTCCTGTGGTGGTGCATGTGATTCATTATGGCGGTCCGGAAAATATTTCAAAGGCGCAAATTTTAGATCAGATCCAAATCTTAAACGAAGATTTTAATTATTTGAATGCGGATTCTATTAACACGCCAGCAGTGTTTGTTCCGTTGGCAGGTCGCGCAAACATTGAATTTAAAATGGCACAATTGGATCCAAATGGTAATTGTACCGATGGAATTAATCGCTTGTATTCACCACTTACTTACAATGCTCGTAACAACGTAAAATCGTTGATCTACTGGCCGAGTGATAAGTATTTAAACATGTGGATTGTGAGTAGTATCGAAAATGCGAATGGTAGCCCTGGTCAGGTAATCGGTTTTGCTCAATTTCCGGGGACAGGTCCTGCCACAACGGACGGCGTAGTTATTAAGCATGATTTTATGGGAGACATTGGCACGGCAGCCGGTACCAACAATGCGGGTCGTACCGCTACGCATGAGGTTGGACATTGGTTAAACCTGCGTCATATTTGGGGCGATGCAACTTGTGGTAATGACCTTGTATCCGATACACCTACTCACTATGAAGCCAACCTTTCTATTTGTCCAACATGGCCTTATATTTCCAATTGCGCCGGAAGTGCTCCTAACGGTGATATGTATCCGAATTACATGGATTATACAAATGGCGATTGTCAGAATTTATTTTCTGCCGGGCAAGCTACACGCATGAATGCTGCATTGTCTTCTACAATAAGTAATAGAAACAATTTGTGGTCTCCAGGGAACTTGACTTTTACAGGTACAGATGGTACGCCAGCTGTATTATGTACTCCTGTTGCCGATTTTGCGGATCGTCCTAAGTTTGTTTGCGCTGGTGGATTTGTTCAATTTTTTAATGCCTCTTGGGGTGGTGATGCAATAGGTAGAGTTTGGACATTCCCTGGTGGGACTCCAGCAACCGATACCTCTGCTAATCCATCGGTAGTTTATTCTAATCCTGGAACGTATGATGTTTCATTATCAGTGACCAATGCTGCAGGTGTAAATACAAAGACTGCAGTAGGAATGGTTACAGTAAGTCCAACCGTTGTATCCAATTCCTTCTTTCCTTTGAGTGAAGGATTTGAATCGGGTGTTTTTCCTTCAGCAAATGATTGGCATATGTATGATGCTAACGGAGGTACTTTTTGGGATGTAAATAACGCAGCAGCTGCAACAGGGCAATACTCAATTAATTTGTATACCTATCAAGGTGCTAATAAAGGACCGGATGAATTTATAACAAGTGCTTTTGATTTATCCAATGTAACAGCGACGTCATTGTCCTTCAAGTTGGCTTTTGCTACAAAGAATACGACGAACTCTAATAATGATAAATTAGTAGTTTATTATTCTGCAAATTGTGGACAAACATGGACACCTAGATATACCAAAGCAGGTGCAACTTTACAAACAACCTTGGCTTCGGTAAATAGTGACTTTTTACCAATTGCTAGTCAATGGAGAACGGAAACCATTAATTTATCGGCTACTTCAATTTCTACAAAACCTAATATTCGTTTCCGTTTTGAATTCACGTATGATACCGGAAATAATATTTATATTGATGATATCAATTTATCAGGAATCGTTGGTGTTAATGAAGTGAATGCACAAAATTCAAAGGTGGTGATTTATCCAAATCCAAGTAAGGCGGCAACCTATGTTGATTTTAATGTAACAAATCCAAGTGATGTGATCATCGATGTGTTGGATGTACAAGGAAGAACAGTAAGTTCATTTAAAGATTATTTTTCTGTAGGAGATCATCAGTATACCATGAATTCAGATCTTGAAAAAGGTGTGTATATGGTACGCTTATCTTTTGGTGATCATTCCGTGACAAAGAGAGTAGTTATAAATTAATTAGTACTAAATAATAATTATGGTTGCGCTCGTAGGGTATCTCTACGGGCGCAATTTATTAAATGAGAATACAATACTTAACTAAAAGTATCTTAGTATTTTAAATTAAAGAACAAAACAATGATGAAAAAAATTATAGTTGGTATCTTCTTACTTGTGGCTACAACACACTTTAGTTTCAGTCAACAAAATATGTATCGTACTTGCGATACCGATGTGAAATGGTTGGAAGCAATAAAAAATGATCCAAGTGCTGCAGAACGAAATGACCAGCTACGAGCGTTTAGAAAATTATTTATCGCATCGCCCGCTGCTCAAAAAGGAATTTCAAGTACAGGTGTTATTTCATATCGAATCCCCGTAGTGTTTCATGTTATTCATCGATATGGGACAGAGAACATCAGTAAAGCGCAAATTTTAAATGGGATGGAGTTGATGAATTTAAGTTTTCAAAAACTGAATAGCGACACCGGACAAGTGATCCCACTTTTTCAACCGATTTTTGCAAATTGTGAAATTGAATTAGTCCTCGCGAATCTTGATCCCTTCGGTAATTGTACGGATGGAATTACGCGAACGTATTCAACACTTACCTCTTCTGCAAGCGATAATGTTAAAGCTTTAGTTGATTGGCCTTCGAATCAGTATTTCAATATTTGGGTAGTTCAAAACATTGCAAGTGGCGCAGCGGGTTATGCTTACTATCCGGGAATTAGTGCAAATATTGATGGCGTAGTGATGCGTCATGATTATGTTGGAGGAATTGGAACTTCTAATGGATCAAATTATACAGAACGTTCATTAACCCATGAAGTAGGTCATTGGCTCGATCTTCCGCATACATGGGGATCAACCAATAGTCCGGGCTTAGCAAGTAATTGTAATGTAGATGATGGAATTAGTGACACTCCCAATACCATCGGCACCGCTAATTTTTCTTGTAATACGGCTCAATCAACATGTGGTGCAATTGACAATGTTCAGAATTACATGGACTATGCTGCTTGTCATTATATGTTTACAGACGGTCAAAAAGCTGCTATGCATGCAGCTTTGAATTCTCCAACTGGAGGAAGAGATAATTTATCTACCCTTAGCAACTGGTTAGCTACAGGAACGGAAATTGGTAGAACCATTCAAACCTGTGTGCCTACAGCTGATTTTAATAATTTAAAGCGTGGTGTTTGTGCAGGTTCATCATTAACTTTTAAAGATCTTTCCTGGAATGGCGAAGTGACTTCACGTGTATGGACTTTTCAAGGCGGAACACCTGCTACAGATACTTCGGCTAGCCCTACCGTTATGTATCTCACTCCTGGGATCTATAATGTTACGCTTACGGTTTCCAATGGGATCGGTACTGATATCATAACGCGTACCAATATTGTAGAAGTATCACCAAATCCGGGAGTGAATAGTGTTCCTTACTCAGAAGGTTTTGAAACCATTTCTTTTCCCAGTGGTGGATGGAGAGTAGAGAATCCAAACAATAATAATGCATGGACACTTTCGTCAACAGCGGCAGCTACAGGAATTAAATCACTTCGTTTATTAAATCATAGTGGAAACAATTCTGGAAGCATTGATGAGGTGATTACCCCTACGTTTAATTTATCGAATGTTAGTGGAACACATCTTACTTTTAGTTATGCATTCGCTTCAAAAAATAATTCGGATACTTCCGAGTTGAATATGTTTTACTCCACTAATTGCGGTGAAACGTGGACACAGCGCTTTGCTAAGAAGGGAGCAAGTCTTACCACCGCACCCAATACCACCAATAGTTTTATTCCAACTTCAAGTGAATGGGCTTCGGTAACTGTTAATTTAGTTTCAGGAACTATCTCCAGTAAACCTAATGTTCAATTTAAGTTTCAATTTAAGAATATAAATGGAAATAATATTTATTTAGATGATATTAATATTTCTGGTATTGTAGGTTCGCAAGAATTGCTGGCGTTACAATACGACTTCGAAGCATTTCCCAATCCGTCGATGAGTAATGTTCAAGTGAAAATGAATTTGGAAAAATCGCAAGAGGTGCGAATGGATTTGATGGATGTAACGGGAAGAGTTGTATCTACTTCTTCCTTTGATGCAATCGCTGGACCCTTTCAAACGGAAATTTCAAACCCAGGATTATCGGGTGTCTACTTTTTAAGAGTGAGTTTAGCTGATGGGCAATTCACAAAGCGTATTGTATTTATACCATAAAAAAAATTGAAGCATGGCAAAGTATAATTGGAAATCTACTTATGTAATGTATGCATCGCCGGAAGATGTGTTTGAAGCATTCACCGATCCGGGGATCATTGAACTTTGGGGTGGAGGACTCTCGGTGGTAGAATCTACAGTTGGCGGAAAGTTTGAATTGTTTGATGGATGGGTGAAAGGAGAAATGACACATTACCTACTAGATAATGAACTCGGCTTTACCTGGAAACCTGCTGAATGGGATAAGCGAACAAGTCCATCTAAAGTACATATTCGTTTTATGCCACATCCCGCAGGAACGGATCTCGTTTTGGAACATACCGACTTCCCGTCAAAAGAAGAATGTGACAAACACGGCAACGGTTGGGTCGATTTTGTACTCGATCCGATGAACGATTATTTCACAATGGAAAAAGAAAAATAATTCCCGTTTGCAA
>CAIXTT010000129.1 GCA_903922455.1 uncultured Bacteroidota bacterium
CCGAAGTGAGATTTTTCCCATCCTGAAGTTGATTTGTAACCTCCGCCCCAGCCACCCCATTGTTTGTATCCTGACATATCTTTTTTGTTTAATTGGTTAAGACAAATATATAGATTTTTCTACAATATAAAAAATGATTTCAAAAAAAAGGACTGACGAATTTAATCGCCAGTCCCTGTGTGATCTATACCTTAGCTTCGTCTAAGATAGATGTGATACTTTTAAGACCTTCTTGACTTCCGAGACCTTTGCAAAGTACGACGAAACCGTCATAGATTGTAAAGCCGTTAGAAACTAATTTCGTAATTGTCTTAAGGTGACGAAGAGAAAGGTTGAACGAGATTTTGAACTCTTCATGTTCCTTATTGATTTGAGTGAAGACGGAAACCAATTTTTTGATTTTATCTGCGGGCACTGTCGGAAACTCAGATTTTAGAGTTGCTTCGATATCTTTTGTTTTAATCGAATCAACTTCTATTAACATGAAGCGGTCAAGTAATGCACGGTCTAACTTGTGTGTTCCTGTGTATTGACTACCCATGTTAGCCGTCGAGAAGAACACGCAGTTAGGGTGTATCTTTACTGGTGTCGTATCGTGAAACGAATACTCCATCGGTAACTCTCTTCGGAAGTCGAGACAAGGAAATAACAGATTGTTTGCCATCGCTCCAGCTCTGGAGATTTCGTCTAAGAGTACGATACCAGGTTTTTGAATAACCTCGGAGAAACGAGAACGTTTGAATTCCGATTTTGTTACTCCGTCTTCTACTGAGATAACGTGATTTCCCACAAGACCCATTATGGGATCGGTCATTGTACCCATGTCGAAGATAGTCAGTGGCAGGTCGAACACTTTTGCAAGATTCGCAACAACTTCCGTTTTACCTGTTCCTGTTGCCCCTATAAGCATAGTACTAACTCCGAACTCGATATTGTGTTTAGCAATCTCGAATGTGCCCGCTTCCATTTTGAAGTACCCGTTCAATGTGACCGTTTTACCATCTAGAACAGCCAACTTAGGATCCGCTTTCAAACGAGGTGTATCGTTTATCGCTTCCACAGCTTCCGATAGTATCGTCTTTCTTCTCCTAAGAGATTCGGAGATCTTTGCCTTAGCTTCATCGCTCATAGGCTTTCTTACCTTCGGGCTAGCTTCTGATGCCGCTGCCAAATCTAGGATTTCTAACGTTTCCGTTTTTACTTCTGGTTTTTTTGTTCTTGCCATTTTTATATAGTTTTAATTGGTTTACTTAGCTAATGTAGAATAATCTACTTGATAAAAAAAATGATTTTGGGATTCTTTTGGACTTTTTTTATTCTTTAATTTCACTGTCCGAAGTGTAGAAGTTACGTTTGCCTCGACGCACTCTGTAGATCACACGGCCACCTCGATTTGTGATTTGTTCGAAGTGTAATTTAGTACCTGCTTTGGCGCAAGACGAATTGACAGCTTCTAATCGACGGTTCCAGAAAAGTCTAACAGGGAATCCGAAAGTCTTGCTAAACGTTTCTATTACTACATCAGGATCAGTACGAGATCCTGCAACTGGCTCTGGTGCTACAATAGCTCCAGCAGCTTTCTTTCTTTCGCGGTAGGCTTTGTCATACGCTGCCTTCTTCGCTTTTTTGTCTTCTGCCTTCATTTTTATTTGTTTAATTGTGTTACTTAGCTAATGTAGAAATTTCTACTGAGATAAAAAAATGATTCATAGAATTTAATAGAAAAATTTTTTGACCGTGGTGTCACTATAACCTCGAAACTTCCAGTCAAGAGAGATACGTTCACAACCTACACTCTCGCAAAAGAACGTAAATAGAATGTTATCGTTATCCTTAGGGTTAAGAAAGAAGATCACATCGACATCGCCAGTCTTTTCTTTAAAAGCTTCACCAGCATATTCGATCTCGCATGAGAAACTCTTATTGACGAATTGTTCAAATGCTTCTATAGAAGCTATCGGACCTGCTTTAGGCCAGATAAACATTTGTCTCCGAGTTGCCCATGGTTTTTTTCCTTGCATATTGTTTTAATTGGTTAAGACAAATATAGAAATTTCTAATTGATATAAAAAATGATTTCCAAAAAAATCTAATCCGCGTTTTTCACCGCAGTGCGCCTGAGGAGCCCCAGGGAATTAGGGCGGGCCCAAAAAAGTTTAGGGCAAAAGAAAGGGCCCAGATTTCTCTGAGCCCCGTGTTAACCAACTAAACACTAAACATCTTTATTTTTGGCTTCTCTGTATTTTTCCTAATACGTTTAGAGTATGCCCTATTCCCAAAAATATCAAGGCATAAAAAATTGAGTCTCCACATAATGACAAATTAATGGCTTCTGAAATACTGGATCTTGTTTCTATGTACTGATAAAAATAGTAAACAGTTTTTATACTAAAGAAAATTGCCCCTGCAAACATAAGCTTTTCTACAAAGCTAAATCTTTTAAAGCTGTTAAGGCCTTCTACCAATGACTCTTTCGCTTCTATCAATGAAGGAACAAAATCCTCGTGTATGATTTTTGTATTACCAATTTGCCATTCCGCTGCATCCTTTTTTTGTTCTTTCATAAGCTTTGTTTTAGTTTTTAAATTATACAGTGTATAAGGATACTGCTCCCCTTTCAATTATTTACTCTTGTGAACTACATCCATAAACATCAGCAACTGATTCAAACTTATCACCATCAACAACTTTCCATTCATTATCCTTTGTGAACACATATCCGTATTCTTCATAATCAGATTTACGGTATGCTCCAATAGAGGCGTCGATTCTAGCTTCTTGTAGATCTTCGCCTCTGTCCCTGTGATAA
>CAIXTT010000130.1 GCA_903922455.1 uncultured Bacteroidota bacterium
TATGGTACGATCAATGACAGGCTACGGTAATGCGAAAGGTCTCGTAGGAAACCAAAACGTTACAGTAGAAATCCGATCTCTCAACAGTAAATTTCTGGAATTGAATCTTCGAATGCCCATGCAGTTTCGTGATCGCGAATTAGAACTTCGTTCCGATTTAAGTAAGCAACTGGAAAGAGGAAAAGCCGATTTAAGTATTTCTTTTGAAAGCAATGAACTCGCAAAACGTAGTTCTGTAAACAAGGAAATTTTTAATGCCTATTACGAAGAACTTTCTGCTTTAGGTAAGGAATATAATTTGAATGATATCAATTTGCTGGATTGTATTTTAAAACTTCCTGCTGTGATGAATGCCGAACGTCAAGAGTCGGATGAAGAGCAATGGAAAGAATTGAAAGTAGTAATTAACGCTGCTATCGATCGCTTCAATGCTTTTCGTGATAATGAAGGTGCTGCGCTGAGTAAGGATATTACCATGCGTGTTGATACCATCTCGAATTGCATTCCGCAACTCGAAGAGTTTGAAACGAAAAGAGTAGAAGGTGTACGTGCTAAAATTAGTAAAGCGATCAACGAATTGATTGAGCAAACATCCATCGATAGAAATCGTTTTGAGCAAGAGTTGATTTATTACATTGAAAAATTAGATATCTCTGAGGAGAAAGTTCGCTTGCGTAGTCATTGCGAATATTTTGTGCAAACGATTGCTAATCCCGAAGCCAACGGAAAAAAATTGGGATTCATCACCCAGGAAATCGGAAGAGAAATTAATACCATCGGCGCGAAAGCCAATGATGCACCCATGCAACGTATCGTGGTTGAAATGAAAGATGAATTGGAAAAATTAAAAGAACAACTGGCGAACGTACTTTGAAAACTAACCCTAACTTCCTTCATAAGCTGGTGCTGTTCTGCGGTCCAAGTGGGAGCGGAAAAACAACCATCGTTCATCATTTGATGCAACAGTTTCCGATGATGCGTTTTAGTGTGTCGGCAACAACGCGTGAAAAGCGCCCGAATGAAGTACACGGTAAAGATTATTATTTTTTGAGTGTAGATGAGTTTAAAGAAAAAATTCAAAACGATGAATTTTTAGAGTGGGAGGAAGTGTATAAAGATCGTTTTTATGGAACGCTGCAAAAAGAAGTGGAGCGTATTTTAAATGATGGTTACGTGGCTATTTTTGATGTGGATGTGGAAGGCGGATTGCATATTCGAAAACAATTTGGTCGACAATTACTCGACGTTTTTGTGATGCCACCTTCTGTGGATGATTTGCATAAGCGACTAGTGGCAAGAGCGACTGAATCGGAAGATTCTTTGTTTAAACGATTAGACAAAGCAGAAAAGGAAATGAATTATGCCTTTCGTTTCAATCATGTCATCGTGAATGCGGTTTTAGAAGATGCAAAATTGGATGCAGTGAAAATAGTGAAGGAATTTTTGGAAGACGTCGTCCCTGAACCGGATGAGGAATCATAAATTTTAAGTGCATCACATGAAAATCGGACTTTACTTCGGCTCATTTAATCCCATTCACAGTGGACATCTGGTGATTGCGGGATACATGGCTGAGTTTAGTGATTTGAAGCAAGTGTGGATGGTGGTTTCGCCGCATAATCCGCTAAAGCCTGCTGGATCTTTATTGCAAGATTATCATCGCTTTCATTTAGTAGAACTCGGAATCGGAAA
>CAIXTT010000131.1 GCA_903922455.1 uncultured Bacteroidota bacterium
AAGTTTCATGTAGAATCGAAGGGAATTGCCATATTGCCAAAGCAAAACTTCGATCAGCTTTTTACTTTGTTGAATAACGAGAATAATTTTATGGCATTTGTTTCTGGTGCTGAAAATTTGAACCGAGTCGCTACTACTATTTTTAATGTTATTCCTATGTCCGATACCAGTGATTTGGTATTGGCGAAATTATGGATTGATGTAGCACAAGGTCTAATTGTTAAATCACAACTAACTACCAAGACCAATGGGACTGTTCTCATCGAATATTTTTATGGGACATGGAAAACGATCGCATTGCCCGACAAAACCATTTTTACGGTCGATGTAAAACGTTTTAAAATTCCGAAGGCTATTTCTGCAGATATTAATTCTAAAGTCACGCAAGAAGATAAAAACAAGCCCCAAAAGCCCGGTCGAATTATTATTAGTTTTTCAAATTATAAAATCAATAAAGGTATCAACGATAAGGTTTTTTTGAAGTAGGGTTTACTGAATAAGTAATTAGCAGTACGGTAGCTCAACAAAATAACAAGCGCCATTACTATATACCGAAACATTATAAGTTTACGATGTAGTGTTTTCCCTTTGAAAACAAACATTAATTGTTAAGGAAATGTTATTGCAAAAAAAGGATGCGATCATCGCATCCTTTTTTAAACATTTTCTTTCGAGCACGATAGAGCGGATTAGGCTTTCCCTTATCCGTTTTCATGTTTCCTTATTTTTTATCTCTTCTCCTTCGCATCAATCACCACACCATCTCCATCAATCTTTATCTTCACATCTTTGTTATCCCAGTTGATGGTGTCATCTTCAGAATTTATATCGATGTTTTTTCCATTCACTCTCACTTTTACTTTTTCGTCTTTGTCAGTACTGTAATTGTAGTTGAGGGAATTAGATTCATCTAAATTGCAATTCAAACAGTCTAATCCTTTTGAAGTCATTGTCCAAGTATGTCCTACCATATCATTGTCCCAAGTGTTAGTTGTGTTCTTGATATTGTAAATTACATCTTCCATTTCTTGTCCTAAAAATACACTCTTTCCTTCAGGAACTTTTAGGATTAATCGAATTTTCTGCACTCTGAATTTTACTCCTTTTGGAATGATATAACTTTTTGAGAAATGAATGATGGAATCGTTTTGTTGAATTGGATAAACAATTTGTCGTGAATTCAATTCAGCATTTTTGCGACTGGAACCTCTACTCGTTGTTATTCTTACCAACTCGAATTCATTTCCTTCAGCGCGTTGCACCGTTAACTCAACGTCGTCAAAACTTACCGAGTCTTCATCTGAATTAATACCCCATGAATCAGAATTCCAACTGAAGTTGCTATCATCATAGTCTTGCATGCGACTAAATGTTTCATCCATGGCAGCTAAATGTATTGTGTTGCTTTGTGGCTGAACGATAGGGATCACAATTCGATCTGTATTGCTATTTCTAAATTGAGATGAAATATTGATTCCAATCCAAATAGTAAGTAGCATACCAACAATCCAAAGAATTCCCGTTGAATAATTAAATAACTTAGATTCATTTTTGAGTTTGAATAAGGATCGCGCTATTCTATATAGGATAACAATTAGAGGTATTCCAACTGCCAATGCCAATGCAAACATTCCTGTATTTACTTGCCATGATTCTAAGAAGAAGTGCGTTAAGAAGATTGGGATGGAAGTGTCTCCAATTACCCCCGACATTCCTAAAAGTGTAACAAACAACGCAAAGAGTAATCCGATAAGTACAATTGCTATTATTACACCAATAAAGCCAACGAAGAACTTAATAGCAGCTACGATGATAGCTCCGATGGCCTCAAAAAAATTTGCAATTTTACTGCTTCCTGCTTTTGAGCTACCTTTTCCAGATATGCGTGATTTGATATCTTCTACTTCTTCTTCAATCGTTTTTTTAATGTTATCAATGTTTATCGGTTGACCTTTCATTTCTAGTTTCTCGGTTGTGCTTTTCGCTTTTGGTACGATGACTAACAACAAGATATAAAGTAAGAAACCAGTTCCCATTACAAAGAATGCTATAGCGAAGATGAGGCGCAACCATATCGGATCGATTCCTATATAATGACTAATTCCACTACATACACCACCAATTACTTTATCATCCGGATCGCGATAGAGTCGACGGTATCCGCGACTTTCTGACGTAGCTCCTCCAATGCCAGAAGATGAGTTGCTATCAGCATTCTCTTCATCAGCACCAGCTACTTGCTCTGGTCTACCCATGGTGTTGATCACATGCTCTACATCTGATGCAATTACTACTTGTCGATTGCTTCCAATACGCTCAGTAAACATTTCCGCAACGCGAGATTCAATGTCTTGTATGATTTCATCACGACCATCTGAGCTGGTAAAGTAACCACGAATCGCTTCGAGATATTTCTTTAACTGGTCGTAAGCTTGTTCTTCAATATGGAAGACCATGCCTCCAATATTTACAGTTACCGTCTTGTTCATGATATAGGGTTGTTAGAAGTTGTTTGATTAACCGCATCGACTAGCTCTTGCCAAGTAATGCGAAGTTCGGATGTAAATTGTTCGCCGATCGGCGTTAACGTGTAATATTTTCGGGGAGGACCTGAAGAACTTTCTTTCCAGGTATATGCCAATAGTCCTTGATTTTTTAATCGAGTTAATAAAGGATATAATGTTCCTTCAACGACCATCAATTTTGCATCTTTCATCTTCGCTATGATATCCGAAGGATAAACTTCTCCTTGGCCAATGATGCTCAAGATGCAAAACTCTAATACGCCTCTCCGCATCTGGGCTTGTGTATTTTCGAGATTGCTCATTTTGTTGCTGGTTTTAAGCATGTGCCGTGATCATCAACACATGCTGTTATTTAATGACTCTGCAAATTTAATATGTTTTAAGGTACTATGCAACACAAAGTACTATTTGATTTGATAAAATAATGATAATCAATAGTTAAAATTTGAACTGAGATTGATTCAGCCTTAGTTTAACGATATTTTTTACCCAAAACGAATCTTTTAGTTTTTAACAAAAGTTCAATTTCGACGATTTATTTTATGATTTTTTGAATGGGTGTTATTGAAATATTCAAATTGCACTAAAACTTAAATTGTACAAGCTCGTCGCTTTTTTTATATTTGTTAAAGGAAAAATATATGCCAGCATCGGTTTTTCAGTTTAAGAAGTTTACGATTCAACAAGAACGTTGCGCTATGAAAGTAGGCACCGATGGCGTTTTATTGGGTGCTTGGGTGACAGTACCCAAAGAAGGAAAAATTTTAGATATCGGAACCGGTACAGGTCTTATCGCTTTAATGATTGCACAAAAAACAGATGCATTTATTGATGCAATAGACATTGATGTTTCTGCTTTCGAACAAGCCTCTGATAATGTGAAAGCCTCTCCATGGAAAGAACATATTAAGGTGATGCATTCATCATTGAATGATTTTAAACCAGGTTATTGTTATGATCTTATCGTTAGTAATCCTCCCTATTTTATGGATAGTTTCGCTGCTAGTGACGAAGCTAGAAATTTGGCAAGGTCTGCCAGTGCATCTTTGTCTTACGAAGATTTGTTATTTGGAGTGGGTAGATTATTATCAAGCACTGGAAAGTTCTCCGCTATTTTACCCTTTAAGGAAGGACAATTTTTTCGTGAATTAGCTGAGCAAAGCGGACTCATCTGTGTAAAATTATCAAAGATAAAAACAGGTAGAGAGAAACCTTTTAAAAGAGTGTTGATGGAGTTTTCAAGAAGAGAAGAAAATATTCAGGAGGAAGAACTCGTCATCCATTTTGATAATCGAGAATTTACAGAAGAATATAAAAAGTTGACGTGTGATTATTATATGGCTTTCTAACTATTATTTAGTTTGCTCCACAAAGCAAATCCCCATCTTTTCTAGTTCTCTTAAAATGGGTGTAAATATTTCTTCGTGAACAGGAATTTGAACTCCTTTCATTTTAATATTCCCCTCTAAAATTTGCAAGGCAGCAATCGCTAATGGAAGTCCCACTGTTTTTGCCATTGCCGTTTGATGGACGTCGTCGCCCTTTACTTGTAAGGAAGATGATAATTGCTTTTTGTCACCATCTAACTCATATTCGAATTCATGCAACATAACAATCATATCTTTGTCATTTGCTTTTAACACCCATTTGCTTTCTAATAGATGCTGCAGGATTTGCGCCGGACTTGCATTTTTTATACCGATGGGTTTATCTTCTAAAATGCCTGTCGAAATAATTCGTTGCATAGCAGGCCCATCAAAATCAACTTCACAATATTTGGCAATTTTTTCTTCAACGGAGTCACCACGTTGTGACGGAGGAATAAATGCATTTACTAAATCACGATACGTCATGTCTTCACTGTTCTCTATTTGAAAACTATCGTCAGTCAATCCTAAAGCAATAAAAACTTGCCATGCACTGCAAAATCCTTCATGACGTAATGTTCCTCTTATAAGTGTTGGAATGTTTTCAATTCCATAATGATGTCGATAAGCCAATGAATCACGATTTGCATATCCGTCGTAATTGGTTGTTGCATCTAATTTTATTCGTACCGCTTCTTTGAAAAGTCGATGGTAAGGGATGTAATGATACAGCCCATCTTTAATGTATTTAGCAGTTCCTTGTCCAGCTAAAATTACATTCCTGGGATTCCAAGTAAATTTATATCCCCATAAATTATCAATAGACTCTGGTGCTATTAATCCACCCGTATAGGATTTAAAAGATAATAAGTTGGCTCCTTGTTTTTTCAATTTTAAAATGATTTCCATCGCCGACATATGATCCAATCCTGGATCCAACCCACATTCATTTAAAAATAAGATCCCTTTTTCTTTTGCCTCTTCATCCAATGCTAAAATTTCTTTCGAAACATAACTGGCGGTCACCAAATTTTTTCTATGAATAAGACAATCTTGAGCCACCAAATAATGTAAAGTTGGTGGGAGCAATGAAATAACTAAATCTGCGTTTTGAATAGCATCAACTCTCTGAATTGCATCTTCTACGTTAAATAAAAATGCGGATCCATGTTTATGACCTTTCAGTTTTTGAGACGCTTGTTGCACATCAATATCCCCAATTTTTAATGAAAAACCTTGAGAAACTGTATGATCTAATAAATATTGTATCAAGGCACCTGAAGATCTGCCAGCACCTAATAATAAGATCTGTTTCATAATGTTAGAAATGCAAAGGTATAAATTTTGGAGGTAATCAAATCTTGATTTAACTTAGCCCAATAATCAAAAATGTCATATTTAACATGAAAAAACTCATTATTCTATCTTTCTTGTCTTTAATGTTCGCAAAGGTAAATGCGCAAATGTCGAATGTGATTTTGTTTGTTGAAAATGGTGAACGCTTTACGGCCATAATAAATGGAGTTCGTCAAAATAATGAACCGGAAACAAACATTAAAATTACTGGTTTAAATGCAGAGTTTTATAAATTGAAAGTCATTTTTGAGAGTAGCTCTCTTGGAGAAAAGAATTTTAATCTTGCTATTGAGTTAGGGAAGGAAAGTACTTATGTTATTAAGAAGAATAATAAAGGAGAATTTGTTTTGCGTTTTATGAGTTCAGTACTCATAGCTCAAGCCCCTCGAAATTCACCTGAACAAGAGGTTGTAGTATATCATGTAAATCCAGTAGCCACTCCAACTCAATCGTCACAAACAACTTCAACTACCACTACCACTACAACAAACGGAAACAATTCAGATCCTGGAAATGTGAATATGAATATGGGAGTGAATGTAGATGGAATGGGAGGAAGTATTAGTATTAATGTTTCTGGTATGGATGAAGGCATGGGAAACGCTAGTTCTACTACGCACTCACAAACAACAACAACCACTACTACCGTATCTGGTGCACATACCCCAGCTCCAGTTCCTCCTCCAACTCAAGTTATTTATTTGCCAGGTTACGCTGGAAAAGTGGGTTGCCCTGTTCCTATGTCGAATGAAGATTTCAGTGATTTGAACGCCACCATTTCATCAAAAACATTTGAAGAAACAAAGTTTACGATCGCTAAACAAGTATTGAACGATCGTTGTTTGTTCGTCTCTCAAGTGAAACAAATTAGCATGCAATTTACCTTCGAACAAACTCGACTCGATTTTGCGAAATATGCGTATGATCGTACCTATGATGTTGGTAATTATTTCAAAGTAAATGACATATTCACATTCGAAAGTTCAACGGAGGAGCTCAATGAATATATTGATTCGAGAAGATAAATTTTCATGAATCATAAATACCTAGGCGCTGGGGCTCTATTCGCAGCTTTTTCAGTGATGTTCGGCGCTTTCGGTGCTCATCAACTAAAAGAAATTGTTGCAGCCAACGATTTGGTGACTTGGGAAACCGCATGTCGCTATCAATTGGTGCATGCATTAGCGTTGCTTCTAATCTCACAAATTGGTGTTGGAAATAAGCATATAAAATGGGCAGGCATCTATTTTATGATCGGAATCTTTTTATTCTCCGGTTCTCTTTACTTGATTGCCTTGAAAGATGTTTTTTCAATGAACTTGAAATTCATCGGACCATTAACACCTATTGGGGGATTGTTCTTTATTGTGGGCTGGATAAAGGTGTTTTTGTTTTCCATTTCAAATAAGGAAAAGAAATAATCTGCGTTATTCATTAAAAATGATAATTTTGAATATGCGAACTTTAAAAATAATAGGATTTGTTGTGCTTGCAATCTCCTTAAACGCTTGTAAATCAAGTAAAAATTCTAGTGATAATTCAAATAAATCTGAAGCTGAAATTGTGGAACCAACTCCATCAAATCCAACTAGACCTTTAGTCTCCATGGAAGTTTGGACACGCGAACAAGCTATGGCAGGTCCAGATACCTTTCGTATGGTGGTGAGTTTTATTAGTATTGGAGCTGGAACGGATCCAGAAGCAAAAGCCATTTTGGAGTCTTATGTATATGATTATAAGCTTAAAAATAATAAAGTAGTCTCTTATTATACGATTCCATGGGGCCGTGAAGGCGAAGTAGATTGTTGTTTTACTTTAGAAGAGCTAAATGCCTCAGAACAAAATAATTTCATCGATGGATTGAATAAAGTTATTCAAGGAAAGGAACTGATTCAGATCACTGAAAATATGAAAAGTCGGTTTAAATAGTGACATAAGTAAGTCGATTTGACTTGCTATCCCACTAGAATTTACTGTAAATTTGTGCGATCGAAATAATTATGAACGAATACGGATTGAAGAACCCCAATGCATCTGTAGCAGATCTGGGACTTAAGAACGTTGCGACGGCTTATTGGAATTTATCACCCGCTGAATTGGTGGAAGATACTATCCTTCAAGGAATGGGAGAACTCACCAATACTGGTGCTTTGGCTATTGATACCGGTGAATTTACCGGCCGCTCACCAAAAGATAAGTTTACTGTATTAGATGCAGAAACCGAAAATACGGTGATGTGGGGTGATATTAATATCAAGTTTGATCCTGCAAAGTTTGATCAAATTTATACGCGCATGCAAGCGTATTTAACGAATCGCGAAGTGTATGTGCGCGATGCATATGCGTGTGCCGATCAACGTTATCGTTTGAATGTTCGCGTAGTGACTGAATATCCTTGGCAAAATTTATTTGCGAATAATTTATTCTTGCGTCCAACCAACAAAGAAATTGAAACGATTCAACCTGATTGGGTGATCGTAAATGCTCCTGGATTTATGGCGGATCCCGCTATTGATGGAACACGTCAGCATAATTTTGCCATGATTAATTTCACGAAGAAGATGATTCTAATTGGTGGAACAGGTTACACCGGTGAAATTAAAAAAGGAATTTTCACGGTGTTAAATTATATTCTTCCTCAGCATAAAGGCGTATTAAGTATGCATTGCTCTGCAAACATTGGAGCGAAAGGTGATACTGCTTTGTTCTTCGGATTATCGGGAACAGGAAAAACAACGTTGAGCGCTGATCCAAATCGTGGACTGATTGGTGATGATGAACATGGATGGAGCGACGATTCAGTTTTCAATTTTGAAGGGGGATGTTATGCGAAGTGTGTGAATCTTTCTGCAGAGAAAGAACCACAAATCTTCAAAGCCATTCGTTTCGGTTCTTTATTGGAGAATATCGAATTTGTTCCGGGCACTACAAGTCCAGATTACGATAATGTTAGCAAGACAGAAAATACTCGTGTCGCTTATCCAATCGATTTTATTGATAATGCGGTGGAGCCTTCAGTAGCAACTCCACCTAAAAATATTTTCTTTTTAACATGCGATGCATTTGGTGTATTGCCTCCTATTAGCCGATTATCAAACGAGCAAGCGATGTATCATTTCATCTCTGGTTATACTGCGAAAGT
>CAIXTT010000132.1 GCA_903922455.1 uncultured Bacteroidota bacterium
ATGGTTTTTCCAGTAACATCGTTAATAGAAATGCGAACCATATTATCTTTCACTGCACTTAAGTTTAAGAATACTTCCCCTGCACTTGGGATTGGGAATAAACTGATTTGTTGATCAAGAGAATTCTCATTCACACCAACAGCAACTGATAAATTTACATCATCAATATAAAGGTTGTTTCCGAATCCTGAAGTTGCTTTGAACTTTACTAAAACTTCTGGTTGTCCAACATAAGCATTGAGACTGAAAGTTTCAGTGCGCCATTGGGTAGTACTACCAGAAACTGGAGTGAATGCTGCTGTCATGTATCCAGCAGTTAAAAGTGTAGGATCCGATTGAGTCCACTCCGTTGTCCAATTTGCTCCACAATCTGTTGATACCATAACTTCAAGTAAATCACTATATCCAGTATAACCAGCTTTCGCTAATGAGAAAGAGAAAGTTGGAGAAATAGCAGTACTTAAATCAAATTTTGGAGTCATTAAATCATCTACGTCAGCATCAGGACTATTGTAATAATCCATCTTGCTAGAACCGTTATTGGCAGTAGTACCCACTGCATTTCTTGCCCATGTTGCTGCAGCGTTTCCACCGTTAATTCTTAACCAGTTTGTTGGCGGGAATGTCGTAGCAACAAAACCTTCTATAACAGGAGCGGCAACACCAGCGGTATTGTTATAAATAATAGTGGCAGAGTAAGTGTTATTGTTTGCAACAAAATCTGTTGATCCGTTAACACTAGTTAAGTTGCAAGTGAATGTATTTGTTCCGCCATTTAAAGTAACTGAAGGAAGAGAAATTGTAGTTGATGCGCCACTAGCTAAAGAACCATTCCAAGTATATGGTAATGTGTTACCAGCAATGGTATATGATAAATTAGCTGTAGTTAGTGTAGTTGTTCCATAGTTTGTCAATTCAACCGTTGGAGAATAAGTGCCCACACAAGTAAGTGAAGAGTTTCCACAGGCAATGATGGATCCATCTAAAGGAATGGCCAAAGGCTGACTAATTCCTGTTTGAAGTACATCTTTGTTCGCGTTGTTTTGGATGAAAGCAATAATAGCTAACTCCTTTTTATCATAAACATAAGTAGGTACCGATGTAGTGAATTGGAAATTTTGTGTTTGTCCAACAGTCCACGCAGTTGGGAGGGTAGTTCCTACACCAGAAGGTAACATTTTGCGCATTACAGAATAGAATTCTGTTTCGCCGTTAGACCCTGGAGCTACACAAAAAGCAATTTCTTTTTCTACTAAAGCAGTATGTAGAACTAAAGTTCCTGCTGCTGCTTGTGTACAGGTTACATCAACACTAATATTGATAGAGTCGTAAGTAGTATTGTAAGCATGAGTAACTACTACATCAAACGGTGAAGCTACCGCATAACGATTGTTAATTGATGTTTGACTTAATGCACTAGGAGCTCCTGAAACTACTAAACCATCAAATTGAATATTGGGAACTCCATTCACTGCGTAGTAAGAAACACGCGGAGCCACCCAAGTTTGAGTTTGTGTATTCATAGGATCAACACCTGGCCAGTTGGTTTGATATTTAATAGAAACGGCTTTAGATTCATTGCCAGAAAGCAATGTATTCAAAGCTGGATTTTGCGAAGCACAGGGCCCACAAGATGCTTGGGTGAATTCTTCTAATAATGTTAAACGTTGCGATTGTGCATTTACTGCAACCCCAACAAACATTGTTAAAGCAAGTGTGTAAAGTTTTTTCATTGTTCGGTTTTAATATGTTTTAGTTAATTTTGAGAATTAGTTTTAATTAATGATTAAAAGTAAGGAATTAATAATTGGATCAATGCTTTTTTCAAAGATGCACTAAGAATAATTACAATTCTTATAATAATAATACAATATTATGAAAAAGATTGCATTTCAAATACATTTCCTCTTCGTTACCTTGTTTTTTTTCCTGTTGGGCTTTCATTCTTCATTTTCACAAGTACCTTATTTTGAAAAGTCATTTGGACAAACTGGAGTGGATATCTCTTTTGCCGTGAAACAAAATCCGGATAGTAGTGTTTATCTATTTGGTTATTCATCAAATACAAGTACTCAAGCCGAAGATTTCGCCCTTTCTAAGGTAAGCCCTCATGGTGATTTCCTTTGGACAAAGTATTACGGTACTCCCGATGTGGATTTTGGTCTTTATATGAATTTGGCTGATTCTTTTGATCTGATTTTGGTTGGATTGACAGCTACATTAGGTCCTTTAGAACAGGAAATTTTGGTACTTAAAGTGGATAGTGCCGGGCAAGAATTGTGGAGAAAAAATTATGGCGGACCCGGAAATCAAAGTTGTAGATATGTGGAGAAAACAAGCGATGGCATGTACATGCTGTGCGGTTCAACTACGGATGCTTCAGGTACAAATGATGTGTATGTTTTGAAATTGGATGCGAATGGTGATCAGGTTTGGGACACGGCTTATGCCGCCTTGGATAACGATTATGGAATGAAAATAATTGAATCGGGAAGCTTAAATTATGTCTTATCATCCGATTCTAGAAGTGTTGGAAATGGAGGGTATGATGTTCAGCTTTTGGGATTGAATAATTCTGGAGGATTGAATTTTTCAAACGCTCACGGTGACTTATTTCAGAACGGTTGCCAAGGGTTGATGCAAACTAGTTCAGGAGTGTATGTTGTTTATGGTGAAACGGAAATTGCAACATTTTCACCATTCGATTTTTTCTATTATATGTTTGATGAGATGGGTGATTTTTTGAGAGAAAATGTATTTGGTGGAGTTGGTACAGATGCCCTTTTTGATGTGGTTGAAACACCCAATGGTGATTTGATAGGTTGTGGTTATTCGAATAGTTTTTCGAATGGAACCCAGCCGCTGAATTTAGCCGTGGTGCGCACCGATTCTCTAGGAAATTTAGTTTTTGTGAAAGAGTTTGGAGGGAGCGGAATCGATATTGGATATAGCATAACTCCCGCATTGGGTGGCGGATATTATGTGGCTGGGAGACGGACCAATGCGGATGATGATTTTTACTTGTTGCATATCGATGAAGCGGGACTTACATCTATCTCTGAAAATGGTAGTTTTCCAAAAGATGAAGTGGTCGTGCTTCCAAACCCTACCACAGGACAATTTTCTGTGAAAACCAGTTTTTTGGTGAAGTCGTGGGATTTGTTTGATGTTACCGGGAAACTGCTTTTTCATCAAGATGGGGATAAGTATTATTTTAAATCATTTGACATCAGTAAGTTGAGTGATGGAATTTACTTTTTAAATGCACAAGGTCAAGAAAAACAGAAAACAGCTAAAGTGTATAAAATGAACTGATTTGCAATCGAATTGTCAGAATTTAAGATAGGTATTGCTATGTATTAAGAAGATTTTATTATCTTTAACCCTCCAAAGCAAATAATATAAGTGCGTATGAAAAAATTTACTCTTGTCTTGTTATCAGCAGTCGTGTTGGGAAGTTTAAGTAGTGCCGTTGCACAAACTTTTACTTTAAGCAACATTACCCCAGTATCAGTGAGTTCTGATCCTTGGACACCTGTTGAATCTCATGTGGCTATCTCCAATACTTCAAACTCCCTTAAGAGAGTACGTATTGAAAGAATTATTAATTACATCCAGTCTGGGCAATTTGAGTTTTTCTGCTACGGCGCAACTACTGGATTATGTTACCCTCCAGGAACTGCAATGTCTAATGGTCAAGATACTATCTTTGGTAATTCAGTGGATAATTCATTTAAAGCATCTTTAAACCCTACAGGTGTTTATGGACCAGCTTCGATTCACTATCGTATTTTTGATACCGATAATATTTCTGATTCAGTCGGTGTAGTTCTTGCTTGGGACATCACCACTTCTCTTGGAGAAAATAATGAGGTTTATGGTTTGTCAAAGCCATTGCAAAATCCTGCTGATGCGTTTACTGTATTTAATTACAATTTGAAATCAACCGACAATTCTGATCGCTTAATTGTATTTAATATGTTGGGCACTAAAATTAAAACCATGGATATTCCCGGAAAATCTGGAGCCTTGGTTTTAACTACTTCCGATTTAAAGTCGGGTATGTATATGGTTTCATATATTTCGAACGGAAAAGTAAAAGATACAAGTCGTTTAGTGGTGAATCACCGTTAATCACTTAAAATAATTGATTGGAAGAGGGGCGTTTGTCCCTTTTCTATTTTATAGGAATTTTTATTTATTGATTTTAGATAGTGTACAAGGATTGATTTATGTGAGTCGTAAGTATTTCGCCTAACATAATTTCAGAGAGTTTAAATCGTTAAAATAAAGCAATGAATCAAGAAGCATTAGATTATCATTCGTCAGGTCGACCAGGGAAGATAGAAGTAATTCCAAGTAAACCATACAGCACTCAGCGCGATTTAGCATTAGCGTATTCACCCGGCGTTGCGGAGCCTTGTTTGGAGATTGAAAAGAATCCAGAAGACGTTTATAAATACACTGCAAAAGGAAATTTGGTTGCCGTTATTTCGAATGGAACTGCAGTATTGGGTCTCGGTAATATTGGACCCGAAGCATCGAAGCCCGTGATGGAAGGAAAGGGTTTGCTCTTCAAAATTTTTGCTGACATCGATGTGTTCGACATTGAAATCGATCAAACGAACGTGGATGATTTTGTAAAAACAGTAAAAGCCATTTCACCCACTTTTGGTGGAATTAACTTGGAAGATATTAAAGCGCCCGAGTGTTTTGAAATTGAGCGTCGGCTAAAGGAGGAACTGAAAATTCCAGTGATGCACGATGATCAACATGGAACAGCTATCATTTCGGGAGCTGCATTGATTAACGCACTTGAAATTTCAGGAAAGAAAATTGAAGAGGTGCAAATCGTAGTGAACGGTGCAGGAGCTTCTGCTATTTCTTGTACTTCCTTGTTCGTTTCTTTAGGTGCTAAACTTGAAAATATTATTATGCTCGATAGCACGGGTGTGATTCGTCACGACCGTGAAAATTTAGATGTACACAAAATTCGTTTTGCAACCCATAGAAATATAAGTACTCTTGAGGAAGCGTTTGTAAATGCTGATGTGTTTATTGGTTTGTCGAAAGGAAATATCATCAATGGAGATCATCTGAGAAGTATGGCTGCCGATCCTATCGTTTTTGCGATGGCGAATCCGGATCCGGAAATCATGTACGATGATGCCATTGCTGCTCGTCCCGATATCATCATGGCCACAGGGCGCAGTGATTATCCTAACCAAGTGAATAATGTAATCGGATTCCCTTTCATCTTCAGAGGAGCCTTAGATGTGCGAGCTACACAAATTAACGAAGCGATGAAGTTGGCGGCTGTGCATGCTATTGCACAATTAGCAAAGGAACCCGTTCCCGAATTGGTGAACTTAGCGTACAACAAAAAGAATATTACTTTCGGAAAAGATTATATCATTCCTAAGCCTTTAGATCCTCGTTTAATTCATACGGTTGCTCCTGCGGTAGCTCGAGCAGCTATCGAATCGGGTGTAGCGTTAAAGCCCATCACCGATTGGCATAAGTATGAGAACGAATTGAAGAAGCGATTAGGTCTCGACAATAAATTAATTCGTGTCATAACGAACAAAGCGAAGCAGAATCCAAAGCGTGTGGTTTTTGCAGATGCAGATACCTACAAAATTTTAAAGACCGCTCAAATTGTAAAAGAGGAAGGAATCGCTCAACCCATCTTACTTGGAAATAAAAAGAAAATTCAAGCGCTTATCGACGAGCATCAATTGCGTTTAGACAATATTCAAGTCATTGATCCGCGCGAAGAGAGTCAGACCTTAGAAGAATTTGGTAAATTGCTTTTCGAGAAGAGAATGCGTCGTGGTTTTACGATGTACGAAGCGAAGAAGATGATGCAAGAGCGCAATTACTATGGCGCCATGATGGTAGAAACCGGACAAGCCGATGCGCTTATCTCAGGACTTACTCGTAATTATGTGGATACCATTAAGCCTGCACTTCGCATCATTGGTACCGAAGCGCATGTGGGTAAGGTAGCGGGGATGTATATTTTAATCACGAAAGATGGCCCCATTTTCTTTGCCGATACCACCATCAACATCGATCCTACTTCCGAAGACATTGTAGAAATTACCTTACTAACGGCGAGGGCTGTACGCCAATTTAATATTAAGCCACGCATTGCCTTATTATCGTATTCCAATTTTGGATCGTCCAATACCGAAAGTGCATTAAAGATGCGCAGAGCCGTAGAAATATTACATGCGAAGTATCCTGATTTATTAGTGGATGGAGAAATCCAGGCGAACATAGCTTTCAATCCGCAAATGTTAAAAGACAATTATCCATTTAGCGATTTAGCAGAGCACGGGGCCAATACACTTATCTTTCCAAGTTTGGATGCAGGTAACATTGCTTACAAATTAATGCAAACACGTGGCGGCGCTGAAGCCATCGGACCCATCATTCTCGGATTAAAAAAGCCGGTACATATTTTACAACTCGGTTCCTCCGTGCGTGAAATTATAAACATGGTAACCATCGCTGTTGTGGATGCACAGTCAAGAGAAGCGGAACAAAAAACCAGTATTAAATCGGATTTTAAAGCAGGTGGTCGAACTGCGAAAACGTAAGTTGTAAACTTAACTTTTTCATGGACGTAGATGATTAAAGGAATTATTTCCCCATGCCGGATTTATAGTTTCTTTATTCTAAGCCAAAATGGCAAAACAAAGGCAACATATACAGGACAAGACGCAATCGATTTTGTAAACTCATAAGTTGACAATGAGCAGAAAAAAGCTGACGGTTACCAACGGTGATAAACTAATTGCTAGGAAAAACGTTCATAATCGTATAATCGGGATGCTGAAAAACCGAAAAGTATGTAAAAATAAAACAAAGGATTAATCAACTAACCACTAAAAAATGAGAAATATTTTAACTCTTATCGTTTCAATTTTGTTTTGCAACAATCTTTTTGCACAATCTTTTCAAGTCGGACATACTACTATTACCTTTATTGATTCCAGCCGAAACAACCGCAGTATTCCTACGGAAGTATATTATCCCGCAGATGTTGCAGGTGATAATGAACCCGTGACAATTGCTACCACTGATAAATTTCCTGTAATTAGTTTCGGTCACGGGTTTGTGATGACATGGAATGCTTATCAGAATATTTGGGATGCCGTGGTGCAAGAAGGATTTATTATTGCATTTCCCAAAACCGAAGGAGGTCTAGCTCCGTCACATGCTGAATTTGGGAAAGACCTTGCTTTTGTGATTTCTGAATTATCCGCTCTTGATCAAGACACTTCTTCCTTATTTTATAGTCGTGTGGACACGATGAATTGCGTCATGGGACATAGCATGGGAGGCGGTGCTGCTTTTCTTGCCGCGCAGTTTGATCCTTCAATAAAAACAATGGCGACGCTAGCGGCTGCCGAAACAAATCCATCTGCTGTGCTAGCAGCTGTAAGTCTTAGTATTCCTGCATTGATCATGGCAGGAGGAAATGATTGTGTAACGCCTCCTCCAACTAATCAAATACCGATGTACGACTCTTTGCAAAGCAGTTGTAAAACTTATGTAAGTATTACTGGCGGAAGCCATTGCCAGATGGCTGATAATAATTTCTTATGTAGCTTTGGCGAAGCAACATGCACACCGCAACCCACTATTACTCGTGCGGAACAGCATGTTGTTATAAGTAGATATTTACTTCCTTGGCTAAAATATGAATTGAAAGGGGATTGCTTTTCAGGTGCTTTGTTTGATTCGCTGATCACTACTGACACGAGTATAGTTTTTCAAAAAACATGTTCACTTTGCACTACTACTACTACTACTATTGAAAACACCTTAACTTTCAATATGGAAGTATTTCCGAATCCTTTTCATGAAGAGCTGTTTATTCAAAATGACCAAAGAGAAAAAAGTAACGTTGTTATTGATGTGTATGCAATGAATGGAACCAAAATATTTTCTCAAAAATTTACAACTATCAAAGCGAATGAGAAACATAAATTAAATTTAAAAGAAAATTTGTCTGCTGGAATCTATTTGCTGAAAGTGATGATGGACGGCCAACGTAGTTTCAGCAAAATAGTGAAGCAATGAAATAAATTTCTGGTTTGGGAAATTTGAGTAAATAAGTGAAGTAACTTAACGTAATTTCATTGGGAATAAATTTTTAACTCGGCCATTAGCGTCAACTGACAAAGGCATTGACACAACAGCAAGAAATGTTTTGCTTTCTCTAAACTTTCGTGGGTTATCGATGTTATCTCTTTCTAACAGGCAATTGTGGTTTAACCTCAGCCCATCGCCAATCTGCGAAGCGTCGCAAACATCCTAATGGACTGCACAAAATTAAACCATAATTTCCCATGCAAATAAAACGTATTCTCATTCTTATCTTGTTTAGTGCTGAAGTTGCTTTCTCACAAACTACGGGAGTAATAATGGGCAATGTCAGAGATAAGAACACTTCAGAAACAATAATTGGTGCGACCATAGGTGCGGATCAAACTACAAATGGCGCCGTTACGGATATAGATGGCAACTATAAGCTTATTGTTCCGGTAGGTAATTGCAACTTAAAAATATCTTCCCTGGGGTATCAAACCCAGTTAAAATTTAATATTGTTGTTACCGCTGGAAATGCGCAGGTTGTAAACTTTGAATTGGAGCCGAGTGCAACCAATTTAACGGAAGTTACAGTAACTTATGATAAAGGGAGATCAGCAGTAGCAACGGATTTAATAACTCCGTTATCCGTTCAGCAACTTACAACGGAAGAAATAAAAGCCAATCCCGGAGGAAATTTTGATGTTTCCAGAGTTATTCAAACACTTCCAGGTGTTGGAACCAGCAGTGGTGGTGCTGGAAGAAATGATATCATTATCAGAGGTGGTGCTCCAAATGAAAATGTATATTATTTAGATGGTGTTGAGATTCCGGTGTTAAATCATTTTCAAACACAGGGGAGTTCGGGTGGTGCTCAAGGAATACTTAATGTATCTTTTATCGAAGACTTAAAATTATCATCCTCTGCCTTTGATGCAAGGTATGATAATGCTTTGGCTTCAACGTTTATAATTAAACAACGTGATGGAAATAGAGAAAGGATTTCCGGAAATGTTCGGGTAAGTTTAACAGAAGCTGTTGCTACATTAGAAGGACCTATAAATTCTAAAACAACTTTTTTAACTTCCGTAAGAAAGTCCTATTTAGATTTGCTTTTTAAAGCGATTGATTTAGCCATCCGACCCAATTTTTATGATTTTCAATATAAGGTGACGCATAAATTCAATGCGAAAACATCATTTTCTGCAATTGGATTAGGTGCAATAGATCGATTCAAATTTGCACAAACTACCAATAGCACCCCTGAAAATATTTATATTTCACGCTCATTGCCGTATATAAATCAATGGAATTACACCACAGGATTTATCTTTAATCGGAAAATAGAAAAGGGATTTATTAATTTAATCGCAAGCCGAAATATGTTTGAAAACCGCTTGGATAAGTTTGAAGATGAAAACCAAATTGAATCAAAAAGAACATTTGAACTAAAATCACAAGAAATTGAAAACAAACTCAAGTTCGACTACAATAAGTATGTAAATGGCTGGAAAATAACTTTTGGGGCAATGACTCAGTTTGTGAAATACAATACTGATTTATATAGTAAAGTAACGAACAGCATTACGGACAGTATAGGAAATGAAACGACTCCGGCACAATTTGTAAAATTCAAAAGCGATATTGATTTCTTTAAGTACGGTTTATTTGGACAGATTGCTAAAAACATTTTTAATGAAAAATTATTGGTCTCTTTAGGATTTAGAACCGATATGAATAGTTTTATGAAAGATGGAAACAACCCTTTAAAAACGTTGTCACCTCGTTTTTCATTGTCTTATCATATCAACTCCAAATTTGACTTGACAGGCTCCATTGGAACTTATTATAAAATTCCAACCTATACTACACTTGGCTACAAAGATGACAATGGTGAATTGGTCAATAAATCAATGAAGTATATTCAATCCACACACTATGTTTTAGGAACGCAGTTTATGCCGAATGAAGCTTTGAGAGTAACGGTTGAAGGCTTTTATAAGCAGTATGAAAACTATCCAGTATCAACATCCACTGGAGTTTCATTAGCAAATCAAGGGGCAAGTTATGGTTCCATTGGAAGCGAAGAAATTAAAAGCACGGGAAAAGGTGATACCTATGGCTTTGAAATATTTATTCAACAAAAATTAATCAAAACTATTTTTTATGTGGTGAGTTACACTTTTGTAAGAAGTAAATTTTCAGGGGACAACGGAATTTTAATTCCTTCATCGTGGGACAACCAACATTTAATTTCTGCAACACTTGGTAAAAAGTTTAGGCGTGGCTGGGAGATGGGTTTAAAGTATAGATTTGCGGCAGGCTCTCCTTACACCCCGTATGATTTGACCGTTTCTCAACAAACCTATTTGCTTCTTGGGCAAGGAACGCTTGACAACACCAAACTAAATTCCAAAAGACTGATGGCTTTTAATCAACTTGACTTAAGAGTTGACAAAAAAATAAATTTCAAGAAAACAACGCTGGATATTTATCTTGATGTACAAAATGTACTTGGTTTTAAAACTCAGAGCAATCCAGATTATACTTTTAAAAGAACCGCCGACAATAAAGACTTTCAAACAACAGACAATAACGCAATACAGCAAGATGGTTCTAATGCAATTCCTGTGATTTTATCCAACAAGGAATTTAGTATTGTCCCGACGTTAGGTTTGATTTTTGAATTTTAAAATGAGTGCACGGTAACCAAGGTCACATCATAATCGCCCAGCGAATTGTAACATACCGAACTCGGATTTTTATAAGTAGAAATTGCTGGATTTCCATTTGCAAAATCCAAGATGCTGGAAATTCTATTGGCATCGGAGGTATCTTGAAATGCGATGCAATCATCTAAACAAATAAGAAAGTTCGTTACTTAAAAATCCGCATTTAAGTTCATTTTTCATGGGCTACAAAGATTGCCTTTTATCACAAATAATTTGTCAAAATATTGTCTTGATTTCGGAACTCATCCATCTAAAAACAGGTAAAAAAAGATACATTTGCTCCATGTTTGATTATTTTAATGGAAAAGTAGCCGGTCTTGGTCCTACCGAGGTAACAATCGATTGTGGCGGAGTGGGGTATCACCTCCAAATCTCACTTTATACCTATGGGCAATTGAAGGATAAAGCCAATGTTCGGCTTTTTGCTCACCATGTGGTGCGGGAAGATGCCCAGATTTTGTTTGGTTTCTTCGATCAGGAAGAGCGATTTATGTTTCGTGAGCTATTGAGCGTCAGTGGTGTAGGAGCTTCTACCAGCCGAATTGTGCTGTCCTCTATGTCGGCCGCCCAGCTGCGCCAGGTCATTGCTTCCGGTGATGTGATCAGCCTTCAAAAAGTGAAGGGGATTGGGGCCAAAACGGCCCAACGTATCATCATCGATCTTCAGGACAAAATGAAGAAAGGATTGATTTTATCTGAAATAAATACTACCCCATCGTACAATACAGAGAGTAATGAAGCGTTAAGTGCTCTCCTAACCCTCGGTTTTGCTCGGGCGAGCGCCGAAAAAGCTATAGCACAAGCCTCTAAGTCATTGGATTCGAATTCCAAAGTGGAGGATATTATCAAAGTGGCACTTAGTCACCTGTGAAACCCTTGCGCTCTGGTGACGTACAACTTCCAAAATAAACAACCTCTCTAGGGTTCGTTAACAAGAGGAATTGTGTTATTTTTGGCAAGCCTCGTACCTGACCTATTAACTCTGAAATTACCCGTTTGAAGCAGATCCGTTCGTATTCATTTCTCATTTTTTTCTTCACGTTGTTGATATCATTGGTATGGGCATCTGGACCTGAAATCGTTTTTAGTACATTCGATTCCATGCCCTTTGCAGCAGGTGACTCGGATACTGCTGCGGTGCAATTGCCTTATCCTTTTGATGATCGTTATGCAGATCCGTACAACAGCAATGCGCCCAGTAGTCCACTTTACATGGGCAACCCAAGTAATATTCAAACAACCATTGAGTATAATCCAGAAGAACGTCAGTACGACATCAACGAAAATATTGGGAGTAATTTTTTTAGAAGTCCAAGCTACATGACCTTTGAAGAGTTTAAAGAGTCGGAGTTTGAAAAGAGCACAAAAAATTATTGGAAACAAAAAGCAAACGCAGAAAATGCGGCCGCCCGTAAAAGTGGTTCTCCTCGTATTTACGTAGGTGGCGAAGCGTTCAATCGAATTTTTGGAGGGAACACCATCGACATTCGTCCGCAAGGTTCAGCATCTTTAGCTTTCGGATTAAATATTTCGCGGTACGATAATCCAACTTTACCCGAACGTCAACGTCGTATTACCACTTTTGATTTTCGCGAGCAGATTCAAATGAATGTGATTGGTAATATCGGAGAGAAATTGAAGATCACAACCAACTATAATACGCAAGCCAGTTTCGATTTTGAGAATCAAATGAAATTGGAGTATACGGGTTATGAAGATGAGATCATTCAAAAGATAGAAGCGGGTAACGTAAGTTTACCGCTCAATTCTCAATTGATTCAAGGGAGCCAGAGTTTGTTTGGATTGAAAACACAGTTGAAGTTCGGTCGCCTTATGGTAACTACATTGCTTTCGCAACAACGCGGACAAGCTTCTAATATCGAAGTGAAAGGCGGTGCAACGACCACGAAGTTTGATATTCCCTGCGATCAGTATGAAGTAAACAAACATTATTTC
>CAIXTT010000133.1 GCA_903922455.1 uncultured Bacteroidota bacterium
GGTCCATTATCGGGAATCGCTCCTCCAAAACCACTAAATGTTTGAGCGTTTGATTGGTTAAAACAGAAACTAAGGAGGAGTATTAGGCTGGCAATTGTAGATTTCATAATTCTAGACCAAGGTAAGTATTATTTCGAATGTGTGCTCTGTAAGTTTGATGAGTTCCAGTATTTATGTGGTAAAGAAATGTAGTTTCAAAAATTTAGTTTGTCAATTATCCACCTCAATTTTTACTAATAAGGAATCGAATGGCGGTGAAAATTTGCGTAATTCTTTGATTTTTGTACTTTTACATCTTTATAAATAGAATTATGAAAAGAGCGATTGGGTTTCTGCTATTAGTTTCGATTGTCATGGGTGTATCCATGAAAAATGGATTTGCACAACAAGAGCCGTTTCTCATATCTGGGCCCATGCTAGGCTACAGCGAACATCGTTCCGTATTGGTTTGGTATGAAGTAAGTCAATCTGTAAAGACCGCTATGCTGCGGTATTGGGAAAAAGATAATACGGAGTATTTCTATGAGATGGATTATACAGCAGAACTTGGAAAACCATATAACCCTATTAAATTTGAATTGGTAAAATTGAAGTTGAATACCTCGTATAATTTTGAGATTTTGTTAAATGGAAAAGTAGTACCCACCTCTCGAATGAATGTATTTACAACAAAGCCGCATCAAGCAAATCCGGAAGCAGATCCCTATAATTTTTCTTTCTTAGCAGGCTCTTGTATGTATTTTAACGATCCAATTTTAGACGCCCAAAGTGATCCATACGGACAAGATACTTACATCTTAAGAACCATGGCTTCCGTGGCAACTAGTTTTAATTTATGGCTAGGCGATAATGTGTATCTCCGCCCTTCTGATTACGGATCAAGTGCTGGAATTATTTATCGTTATTCGTTGCAAAGAAAAGCACAAGACTTATCCGATCTCATCGCTTCCCGACCTAATTACGCTATCTGGGATGATCACGATTATGGGGGTGATAATTTCGATCGCTCATTTGAATTAAAATCTTCTTCTCAAGAAATATTTAAAAATTATTGGGGAAATAAATCATACGGAACAGAAAAGAATCCTGGAATTTTTTCTTCCTTCTCTTGGAGTGATGGCGATTTTTTTCTGATGGACGATCGTTCATCCCGCGCACCTAACCAATTAAGGGATTCCATAGGAGGAAAACCAAATTGCGAAAAGGAATTTTTTGGCACTGTGCAATTGTCATGGTTAAAAGATAAATTACTAGGTTCTACAGCAACATTTAAATTTATTGCTGTAGGTAATCAAGTGCTAAATCAAACGGGCGGCACGGAATACATGCGAAATTATTCTTGTGAATTTAATGAGCTGATGAATTTTATTGTCACCTATAAAATTGAAGGCGTAGTGTTTTTATCAGGCGACCGACATTTCTCCGAAGTGATCACCTATCAACCCAAAGGTGGTTACAAGATGTACGATTTTACTTGCTCTGCTCTCACTTCTCGCCCTCGAACATTGAGTGAAAAAGAAAAGGCAAATCCCAACCGTGTTCCTCAAACACTAGTGACTAATAATTCATTTGCGCGTTTCGATATCAGTGGACCTAAAGGCGATCGCTCCTTGAAAATGGTGACTATCGATAAATCAGGAGTGATTTTATCAAGTTTTATCCTGAATGAAAAGGAACTGAAATTGAAGTAGTTTTTTACTATTTGCTTTGTTATTGGTGTTTATTTGCAACATTATTTTGATGGATGGTTTCCTTAAGGTTTCTAATTCAATCTTTTTTAGATGAATTTACATTTGTAATGGGAATAATCAATCTAGGTTAACTAAATTTGAGATCTAAATTTCAATCTTATGAATTATAAAATTATTATTGCCGTTTGCATGGTTTCAACATTTCTAAGTCTAGGTGTTTCTGCACAAGCGTTAGTCTATCCTAAAACAGCAAAAGGAAATACCGTAGATAATTATCACGGGACTAAAGTGAGTGATCCCTATCGCTGGCTTGAAATCGATACCGCAAAAGAAGTGTTAGAATGGGTGGAAGCAGAAAATAAAGTTACCAATGCTTACCTTTCTAAAATTCCTTTCCGTGATGGATTTAAAAAAAGATTGACGGAAATTGTAAACTATGAAAAATTTTCGGCGCCAAGTAAAGTCGGTGAATTTTATTTTTTCAATAAGAACGATGGTTTGCAAAATCAATCGGTGATCTATTATCAAAAGGGAATTGATGGTGCGCCGATGGTTTTTATCGATCCTAATACAATGTCGAGGGACGGTACTGCAGCCATTAGCTTGCTCGGATTTAGTCACGATAAAAAACATGTCGCTTACGGAATTAATGAAAGTGGTTCCGATTGGCAAACCATTAAAGTGATGCAAGTGGATGGCGCAAAGTTGTTAGACGATGAATTGAAATGGGTCAAGTTCAGCAGCGCCGCTTGGTATAAAGATGGATTTTTTTACTCGCGCTATGATTCGCCTTCTTCAGGAACAGAATTGAGTGGAAAGAATGAGAATCATCAAATTTGGTATCATAAATTAGGAACTAAACAAGTTGCTGATAAAAGGATCTTTATCGATAAAGAAAATCCATTGCGCTATTATGGTGCTCAAGTGACCGAGGATGAAAAATATCTTTTTATTTATGTTTCGCAAGGTACTTATGGAACGCAAATTTTATTCAAGGATTTAGATCAGCCAAACATGGCTCCTAAAATGTTGTTTAAAGGATTTAATTATGAGTATAGCGTGGTGGAGAATGTCGGAAGTAAAATTATGGTGAGTACAAATCACGGTGCAGCAAACAATCATTTAGTTTCGCTCGATCTCAATACTTTCAATCAAGACATGGCGTATGATTCGCAATGGAAAGTATTAGTTCCCGAAACGAAATCGCTATTGGATAATGTATCTTCCGCTGGCGGAAAATTATTTTTGAATTATTTGCAAGATGTAGCTTCACATGTGTATCAATATACTTTTGAAGGAGTGAAGGAACATGAAGTGGAATTACCGTCTATTGGTACCGCTGCTGGATTTGGTGGATATATTGACGATAAGGAAGTGTTCTTTACCTTTACTTCTTTTACATATCCTCCAACCATCTACCGGTATAGTATCGCCGATAAAAAAGTAACTTCTTTTCGCTCTTCGGGTGTGAAGTTTAATCCGGATGATTATACTACCAAGCAAGTGTTTTATCCAAGTAAGGATGGAACAAAAGTTCCGATGTTTATTGTTTACAAGAAGGGATTGAAGCGCGAAGGAAAAAATCCAACGTTGTTGTATGCTTACGGTGGATTCAATGTAAATTTAAATCCAGGATTCAGTGCAACACGCCTCGCACTCCTCGAGCAAGGTGTTATCTTTGCAATGGCAAATATTCGTGGAGGTGGTGAGTACGGCGACGCATGGCATAAAGGTGGAATGTTGTCAAAGAAACAAAATGTGTTTGATGATTTTATTGCGGCTGCCGAATACCTTATCAGTGAAAAATATACCTCGCCGTCTTACTTGGCAGTGCAAGGTGGATCGAATGGTGGATTGTTAATTGGCGCCGTCGTGAATCAACGTCCCGAATTATTCAAGGTTGCATTTCCACAAGTAGGGGTGATGGATATGTTGCGCTTCCATAAATTTACTGTAGGTTGGGGATGGGTAGTAGAGTACGGATCAAGTGATACAATCGCACATTTTAAAAATCTTTATGGGTATTCTCCTATACATAATATCAAGCCTGCAAATTATCCTGCTGTGATGGTAACTACTGCCGATCACGATGATCGTGTAGTGCCAGCGCATTCGTTTAAGTACATCGCTACGTTGCAAGAAAATCAAAAAGGAACAAACCCTGTTCTTATTCGTGTGGATGTGAAAGCGGGACACGGTGCCGGAAAACCATTGAGTAAAACCATAGAGGAAGTAGCAGATATGTATTCGTTTATGCTTTACAATATGGGGGTAACACCGAAATGGTAATTCAGAATTAAGAATTCAGAATTAAGAATTGAATTAGATAATTGTGAATTCAATCACGTTAGTTATAAGTAGTGAAGTAGAAGCCAGCAGCTGCCTTCGACAAGCTCAGGCAGCAAAGACAACTTAGGTAAAAAGGTTGGCTGAGGCTCTCGAGGCCAACAAAAAGCTGCCATCGACAGCCAAAGCTCCACGACACAATTCTTGAAGCTTTTAGCTTCCAGCTTGAAAACAATATTTGAGTGCAGTGCAATAATGTACAATAATTTAAATAGGAGATGTCAGTAATATTACTTCTAGGATCCGGTGGCCGTGAACATGCTTTTGCTCGTGCTTTGGTGATGAGTGTACAATGTGAACAGTTATTTATTGCTCCTGGAAATGCGGGGACCGCCATGCTGGGAACTAACGTTGATGTATCACCGAACGATTTTGAAAGTATCAAGGCTTTTGTGTTGGAGAATAAAGTGGATTTAATTTTAGTGGGTCCTGAAGATCCCTTAGTAAATGGTGTTGTCGATTTTTTTGAAGCGGATTCGTTGATTAAACATATTCCCGTTATTGGTCCTTCTAAGATGGGTGCACAGCTGGAAGGAAGCAAGGAGTTCAGTAAGAATTTTATGAAACGTCACGGTGTTCCTACTGCAGCGTACGCAAGTTTTACGTTAGCAAAGTTAGAAGAGGGGTATCGATTTTTGGAAACATTGCGTCCTCCTTATGTGTTAAAGGCAGATGGTTTAGCAGGGGGGAAAGGTGTTCTCATCCTCGATAATTTGCAAGAAGCAAAAGACGAATTGAAAGCCATGCTCGGCGATGCAAAGTTTGGTAAGGCCGGCGAGAAAGTGGTGATCGAAGAATTCTTAGATGGCATTGAAGTGTCGATGTTTGTATTGACGGATGGTAAGAATTATAAAATTTTACCGGAGGCGAAGGACTATAAAAGAATTGGTGATGGTGATAAAGGATTAAACACGGGTGGAATGGGTGCGGTGAGTCCAGTTCCTTTTGTTGATGAATCTTTCGTACATAAAGTAGAAGAGCAAATTATTAAACCCACCATTCGCGGATTAGCAGAAGAGAAAATTAATTATATCGGATTTATTTTTATTGGATTAATGAATGTAGGTGGTGAACCCAAAGTAATTGAATACAATTGCCGAATGGGCGATCCCGAAACGGAAGCTGTGGTGCCGCGCATACAAAATGATTTCTTAGCGTTGATGCAAGCCACCGCATCACAGCAACTCGATAAAATCGATTTTAAAATTGATCCACGTACTGCCGCAACCGTTGTCATGGTGTCGGGCGGATACCCAGGAACATTTGAAAAAGGTTATACTATAAAAAATCTCGATCAAGTTAACGATACCATCGTCTTCCACGCTGGAACAAAAATGAATGGTAACGATGTAGTCACTAATGGTGGTCGAGTGTTAGCCATCACTTCCCTCGGAAATTCCATCGAAGATGCCATCCAAAAATCATACGCCGCCGCCCACCACATCAATTACGACTATGCCTACTACCGCAAAGACATCGGTCAAGATTTGATCTCACTCGTAAAATAATTCCGCTGTACCCTGAGCGAAGTCGAAGGGTGCGCTTGCCCACCGAAATAAAATGAAGGTGCGTTTAAAATGATCCAAAAAACCCGCGCCATCGTCCTCGATATCACTCCCTACGCGGAGGCGAGCATCATTGTAAAAGCCTACACCGAAACCATGGGGCTACAAAGTTTTTTAGTGAACGGCGTACGCAAACCCAAAGCACGCTTTGCCAACAATCTTTTTCAACCCCTCACTATTGTTGAGATCGTTGCCTATTTTAAAAAGCAAGGTGGATTACATCGTGTGTCTGACGTATCTGCATCACCGCCGTTGGTTCATATTCCCTACGACACCATCAAAACCACCGTGGCATTATTCCTCGCCGAAATTTTATATCGCTCCATCAAAGAAGAAGAAGCCAACTCTGATCTGTTCGGATTCATTGACCACAGCATTCAAATCCTCGATCTCCATCCAGAAACCACCAGTCGATTCCATTTAATTTTTTGCTTACAACTCACACGCTACTTAGGATTTTATCCGAGCGGAAGATTTTCAAACCATACGCGTTGCTTCGATTTAAAAGAAGGCGTTTTTCGAGAAAGCAAACCCATGCATCCCTATTTCATCGACTACCATTTAAGTCAACGCTTCGACGAACTACTCGAACAAACACTCGAAGACACACACGAAATGAAAATGACTGCCGACGAACGCAAATACATTCTCCAAGCCATCATCACCTACTTCGAACTTCACCACACCCAAGGATTCAGTATTCGTTCACATGAAGTGTTGGCGGAGTTGATGAGTTAGTTTGTTTCGTACGGGATTTTTTTTGAATAATGTTTTTCGCTCGTGATCTTGTTGGGCTTCTGGCTTCTGGCTGCTAGCTTCTTTCGTAAGGCTTCGCCTATCGATATAAGACCTTCGATTGTAAATATACTTGCTGCCTAAGCTTGTCGATGGCAGCTTCTAGCTGCTCCACATGACCCCATGGGGGTCAAACCTTATTAGAAACGAATTGCATTTTTTTACCCTGACCCCAGCGGGGTCACACAACCACGCAAAAACAAACGCCAATGTTCAATGTCGCTGTGCAACCCCGCTGGGGTTGTGTTGGTTTTGGTGATTCGCTTCGCTAATGACATTGAACCCCGCTGGGGTTCTTCTGTGTATAAAATTGTTTTTTTGCAAATAAATAATTTAACCGAATTTGAATAGGACAATTTCATTTTGCACATGACCCCATGGGGGTCAAACCTTATTAGAAACGAATTGCATTTTTTTACCCTGACCCCAGCGGGGTCAAACCTTATTAGAAACGAATTGCATTTTTTTTACCCTGACCGCAGCGGGGTCACACAACCACGCAAAAACAAACGCCAATGATCGACGACGCTGTGCAACCCCGCTGGGGTTGTGTTGGTTTTGGTGATTCGCTTCGCTAATGACATTGAACCCCGCTGGGGTTCTTCTGTGTATAAAATTGTTTTTTTGCAAATAAATAATTTAACC
>CAIXTT010000134.1 GCA_903922455.1 uncultured Bacteroidota bacterium
GTACTTCTTGGGTGGATTCGTGAGTAATATTGATTTAAATCAACCAACTATTGTTTAATCTAATTCTTTAGGATTTATTTTGTTTCTCAGGGTGCTTTTTGCAGCAGATAATATTTTCAATAATTTATTCATTTTATCCATCACTGGCTGAACATCATTTTGACGAATTAATTCAATGTCTTCCGTTAACTCTAACCAAAACATTGATTCATCTAGCTCTTCAACAACAATACATAATTTCGAATAGAATTCTTGATCACTTCTTCCTCTACAAGCCGACCTATAATTGGCTGCCACTGAAGTAGCGGATCTTATGAGTTGTTTTTTAATGGTCCATCCCTCATCGTTTTGAGGGAGTTTTCTTGTTAATAATATGGCGCTGATCGCCATTTCTTTTGTTTGTTTTCGTAATTGTTCAGATAATTGAGACATTGTTTAATTAAGTTAAAGGGGTTTATATTAAATTTCATTCTTTTAATTTTTAATTATTAATTTAGAATATGTTCATCTTAATGAGTAACTCACCAATTTTCAATATTCAGTATTTTACTTCGCTTAGCTAGCAGAGTATTGCAATCCACCAATCCACCAACTCGCCAATCCACCAATCCACCAATTATTACATTCGTGGAGTATAATCTCTATTCACCAAACTACTTCGTAGCGGTAGAAACGCCATTATGCACGAGTAACGAACCTTTCGTAATCTCTTCATCCATCTCCCATTTAAACCCATCTTTAGTGGCTAAGTGTAGGAGGAAGGTTTGAATATTTTTCGCGTAAAGATCGCTTGCGTTTAAGGGTAGGAGTGAAGGGATATTCGATTCGCCAATGATGGTAACTCCGTGCTTTACTACCGTTGCATTCAATTCACTTAACACACAATTTCCGCCTTGCTCAACGGCCATATCTACGATGACTGATCCGTATTTCATGCTTTTCACCATGTCTTCAGTTACGAGAACAGGTGCTTTTCTTCCAGGGATGAGGGCTGTGGTGATGACTAAGTCTGCTGTTGCAACGTGTTTAGAAACGAGCTCTTGTTGTTTTTTTAAGAATTCATCCGATACACCTTTCACGTATCCACCTTCAATTTTGATAGAGTCATCATCACTTACCATGATGAATTTCCCTCCTAATGATTCTACTTGCTCTTTGGTTTCTGGACGAATATCCGACACTTCCACAATAGAACCTAAACGTTTTGCAGTAGCGATGGCTTGCAGTCCAGCCACACCAGCTCCGAAGATAAGCACTTTGGAAGGCTTGATGGTTCCTGCTGCTGTCATCAACATTGGAAATATTTTTCCAAGGGCGCTGGCACCCATAATTACACTTTTGTAGCCTGCTAAGTTCGCTTGTGAGCTCAATGCATCCATCTTCTGTGCTCTGGAGATACGCGGAATTGCATCTACCGAAAATGCAGAGATTCCTTGCTTCGCACAATTTTCAATGAGTTCAGGATTGGTTCCTGCCCACATGAAAGACATCAAAATAGCGCCCTTTTTCATTCCAGAAATTTCGGAAGAGGTAGGTGCATTTACTTTCAATACCACATCCGAATTGGAATAGATGGAAGCTGCGTCATTAACAAGTTGAACACCTTTTGCGATATATTGATCGTCAGGATAATATGACTTTAGTCCAGCGCCTTTTTCGAGTTGAATGGTAAAACCTGCTTCAATTAATTGTCCGCAAATATCTGGAGTGAGGGCTACGCGACACTCTCGATCTTTGGTTTCTAAGGGGATGCCCAATAACATAGTAAAGAATTTCGTTTTAATCCGAATACAATTTCGTGGTGCAAAGGAATATAAAAAGAGTGGAAATTCGGAATCAAAAAGCAAATACATCACTTGTTCATAATTTTGAATCTATTTTTTTTGTTCAGAGCATAAAAATCACGACTTTTGCATGGTAGCTATGGCAAAATTTACCCCCGCATATTTAAAGAAATTAGAGGAAGTGTTGGAGCAATCGGGCTACGACGTTCGCTATGAAAAAGGAAATTTCAAATCTAACTTTTGTATTTTAGAAGATAAGAAAGTGGTGGTTATCAATAAGTTTTCTGTTTTAGAGAGTCGAATTCAATCATTGCTGGAGATCATTCAATCCCTAGTGGAAAGCAGAACCATTCAGCTGGACTTAAGAACCATCGGCCTCAAGAACAAAATTCAGGGGGACGAACTCAATTTTGACAAGGAGTTTCCGGGCGCACCTTTCGAAGCAGTTGCTTCCGATGAACCTGTTTCTGTAGAAGATGTTGCTGCCGAAAATTCAAACGAAAACCCTACAAACCCTTAGTCCCTTGTTAAAGATCACCTTTTTGGGCACCGGTACATCACAGGGTGTTCCTGTCATTGCTTGCCCTTGTGAAGTCTGCAAAAGCATCGATCCCCGCGATAATCGTTTGAGAACATCCATTTTGGTAGAAGATGAGCAAACAACCGTGGTCATTGATTCAGGTCCTGATTTTCGTCAACAAATGCTTCGTTACGGAGTAAAGAAATTAGACGGATTACTTTTCACTCACGAACATAAAGATCATATTGCGGGAATGGATGATATTCGTGCGTTCAATTATATCAATCAAAAGCCGGTTGATATTTACGCCACCGTTGCGGTTCAAGAGGCAATAAAACGTGAGTTTTATTATGCTTTTGATGCCATTAAATATCCGGGAGTTCCCGAGTTAAATCTGATCACCATAGAGAATAAACCCTTTCAAATTGGTACCATCACTTTTACACCTATTCTGATTAAACATTACCTCCTCGATATTTTCGGATTCCGCATTGGCGACTTTACCTACATCACCGACGCAAAAACGATTCCCGAAGAAGAATATTCTAAAATTTACGGATCGAAAGTTTTAGTGTTAAATGCTCTCCGCAAAGAACCGCATGTATCGCACTTTACACTGGACGAAGCCATCCATATGATGCAACTTTTTGCTCCTGATCAAGGGTATTTAATTCACCTGAGTCACCAAATGGGTTTGCATGCAGAAGTAGAAGCTGGTCTACCGAAAGGAATTAAGGTGGCCTACGATGGAATGGTTGTGAGAAATTAACTGGTGAGCCTCAAAGATTAAATACTGATTTAGCATAAGCATAAACGCAGATTCAAATAAACTAATTACTCAAAAAAGATAATTCAGGAACAGTAAAATTCCGCAGTGGTAATTACACACCTGGAACTAATGGAATTGAAGAACCATCAGCAGCCAATTTCTCTATCTATCCAAATCCATCTGAGGAATTTATTACTATTAATTCTAAAAACAACCATCCCTTTCAAGTAAATATTTTCAATACGATTGGGGAGAAAGTTTATTCAAGTAATCAAGAACAAAAATTAAGGTTACCTATAGAAACATGGACGAATGGACTTTATTTAATACAAATTAACACGGGAAATAATTTATTTGATTATAAATTCGTTAAACATTAAATTATTAAAATTCATTATAAAAGAATACTGCTCCATCACACCTTTAATCATTTCCACTTTGATTTCAGCGATAAATTCGTAACTTAGACCAATGAAGAAAATCGTTTTCGTTTTTTTGTTTTTAGCTTCAATAAACGATGCTACTCAAGCACAAAGTTTAAAGGGCGACACGATTTTTATGCCCGAACAATTTCGACAATATCATTTTCAATTAGAAGAAGCGGTGGAGTCGATTCATGAATTGCGTTACGAACAAAGTGGTGAAGAAATTAAAGGGACGCTCTCTCCCGATGGAATGAGAGTGGTGATGGAAAATTACAAAAAAGGACAGCGTGTGAAGTTGAAAGTAGAGCATGCCGATGGTCGAGTGGAAGAAGTTAGCAAGAGCCCTTGTTTTATTCATGCGGTGAGCTACGAGCTTTGATTTAGTTTTTGAAAGCATTGAAATCTTAGCTACATATTACTTTTTGCTACATCATGTTTTTTGCTGCTGGCTTCTAGTTTTTAGTTTTTTATAGTCAATATAGAAATTAAACTTCGATTTTTACTTTCTTAAACACTGGAGACACAAGAGGTCACTTGAGATAAATATTTTATAGATCCCTCTAATTTGGAGAGGGTTGGGGAGAGGCTAAATCTATAGCGTGGCAATAGTCTGTTTTCGTATCGAACATATAGTTTTTATTGAATTTACTTTTATCAGATAACTAACATGCGAGGTCACTTTAGTGCACTAAGACTTTTATTTGAATATGAATTAATCCGCGCCAATCCGATTGATCCGTTTTATCCGCGTTCAAAAATACAATGAGTTGATTGGAGAAATTTTTAAAACCAGTACGATTTTATAATACCTAGAATTAATCATAAAAGATCATAATGATCATAATAAATCAGTGGCCAATCAATTGTTGATGTATTCGAGGAGCAAAAAAAGAGCAGAATTTTCATCCTGCTCTTTCCATAATATTCTGCCCGCGAGTTCCCTCAAGCAGCGTTAAAAATGTTGGCTGAGGCTCTCGATGCCAACATTTTTTTACAAGCCCATAATTTGTTTGTCTTTGGGATATTTCACCTTAAACGCCAATCTCTTTTTAACGGTTTCACCTGGAGCTAGTGTAAGCGTCCATTTAATTTCACCGGTTTCGGAATTGTATTGTGCAGCACTCATCTCTTCAATTTTTACTTCAATGTCTTTCTGATTACTCAATGGTACTTGATCGTACACGACCACCGTCACCGCTTCTTTCTTTCCATTTTTTACGCTGATGTCGAAGGCCAATGTACGCTCCTTATTTCCACCGAAGAATTTATTTCCACTTATATCTTTTAACTTTTCACGTTTCATTACGATGCGCTTGTCACGTCCTAATGAGATTTCTAAAGTATCGCTGGTTTCTGCAGGATTGATAAACGACTCTCCAACGAAAGCACCATCAAAATAAATATTGGCTCCTCCCGGACTCAAACTCAACTCTTCCCATCCTGTAACGGATGTTGTTAAGAAAGCATCACCATCTAGTTTTGGAAGTCCAACATAGTTATACGTCGACTTTAAAGTGAACTTTTGAACTTCTATTTGATACTCTTGTCCATCAGATGGAATAGAGTATGCCCCTTGAATATCGAAACTAGTTGACAATTGATTTTCATTCATCATGACAGGTATCGTAGTCATTTCCTTGAGACTATTTGCATCGCTGGCTGCTTCCCCTGAACTCATCATGGGTGCCTGTTCCATTCGCTGATTATCTTTACGAACTCCTTGAAGTTGATTCATGGGAACGTAGAAATTTAAAAACCATGGACTCATTTGCGGACGATCGTTTCCGATAGATGGATTTCCCGTACTCAATCCGATTTTTACTTGATTCCAATCTTCACCAGTACTTTGACTTACTTTGGCTTTGTATACCAATTCAGCAGGAGAATTAACATCTTTCACTTTGATATCGTAAAAAGAATACCATGAAACATTATTTGAAATGACATAGCTGAATTCGATATTGGAGTTTGTTTTTGAATTTACATTCACCTTTACAATTATATTTCCGGTAGACTGTTGCTGCTTTTGTCGAATCACATTTAACTGTTGTTGTAGTTTTTTAATTTGATCGTTCAGCTTTTTCTCTTTGCCTATAGATGCCAATTGCTCCTCTTTCAATTCATTCATCTTCTTCAAAAAATAATCGAGAACGAGTTCTAATTCATCTACCACAACACCGTTAGTTGCACCACCAATGGATTTATTAGCTAAAAGCAAATTTTGTGCTTCAGTCAACACTACATTTCTGTTTTTAATTTGCTGCAAACGATTATTCAGTGAATCGAGGTCATCTTCTAAATTGATAATCTCCTTCGATTTCTTTTGTTCTGTTAAATAGTTTTGCTGGAAGGAGACCGCTAAAATGGTGGCATCTCCCGTTCCATTTAAATTGATACTTTGTGGATTGATGTAAGGCGATAAACCATCTAAAACAATTTCTTGAAGACCGGGACTAAGTGTAGCCTTAGCAGTACGTGAAACCATCGCTCCAGATTGATAAATCTTTACTTCTTTCACTTCTGAATTAGAAATCCAAATGGGCTCTTGAGCTTTCGCGCTAAATGTGATAGCAAACAAGATAACGAGCAATCGAAATGTATTCTTCATAGTTTTTGTATTTTAATTTTTCAGGGGCAGAGATGCGAGCTTATTTTAGATTCCATAAATCATATGGAATTATTTTAGGTTCAGCAATCAAACACATCTGAAAAAAAATAAATAAATTAGTAGTGCAAATTAAAGGAATTGATCAATTAGCCACTATTTTTGACACATGTTTTTAAAAAGTCTGACTCTCTTCAACTTCAAGAATTACGGCGAAGCCGAACTTACTTTTGCTGAGGGAGTTAACGCTTTCACAGGCAATAACGGTAGTGGAAAGACGAATATTTTAGACGCCATCCATTATTTATGCCTTTGCAAATCGTACTTCAATTCTAGTGATACGCATTCCATTCGGCATGGAGAGGCCTTTTTTTCATTAAAAGGCGTCTTTGAATTGAATGAAAAGGAAGAGGAAATTTTGGTGGTGGTGAAGAATGGACAGAAGAAAACCATCAAGAGAAATCAAAAAGAATATCCACGCTTAGGCGATCATATTGGACTCTTGCCCGTGGTAATGGAAGCTCCTGTTGACCAAGAACTGATCATTGGAGGGAGTGAAGAGCGTCGCAAGTTGATGGATAGTATCATTTGTCAATATGATCATGGCTATTTAGATGATCTCATCGCTTACAATCGCGTTTTACAGCAACGAAATGCTTTGCTGAAGCAAACAGCCAGAGGTGCACATACGGATGCTTCCATGTGGCAAGTGTGGGACGAGCAACTAGCGGGGTATGGACATAAGGTGCATGAAGCGAGAAAGGAATTTATAAAAAACTTCTTGCCTCTCTTTACGGATTCATATGCCTACCTAACACAAGAAAAGGAATTCGCCAATATTCAATATGTAAGTAGTTTGGAGAAGGAGCACATGGAAAATCTTCTCAGTAAATCATTGCAAAAAGATTTGGCATTACAATATACCTCGACAGGGATTCATAAAGACGATTTGCAATTTACTTTGAATGATCATCCTGTAAAAAGAATTGGCTCACAAGGTCAGCAGAAATCGGTGATTTTAGCTTTGAAATTAGCGCAATTTCATATTATTAAAGCTACCTGCGGACTTAAACCGATTTTGTTATTGGATGATATTTTCGACAAGTTGGATATTCAACGCATCACCCGTTTGATGGAATTAGTGAGCAAAGAAACCTTCGGACAATTATTTATTACCGACACGCAAGAAGAGCATGTAAAATCCGTGTTTGAAACGATAGGGTTTCCATTGACGGTTTTTCCGTGCAGCCGGGGTTAGATTTTAGATTTTAGATTTTGGTCTCGAGGCTTCGCGACTAGTTGTTTACGGTTTTTTTAGACGAATGATAAATTCTGGCAATGAATTATTATCGCAATTTATAGCAAACATGACCCCAGCGGGGTCAAATCTTTATAGAAACGAATTGTATATTTTTTATTCTGACCCCATCGGGGTCA
>CAIXTT010000135.1 GCA_903922455.1 uncultured Bacteroidota bacterium
ACCGTTTTTCCAATATGATCATCTACACTTTGCGGAATAAGATCCACCGCTTTTTCGGCGAGGAAGGGGATGATAAAAAAATAGATGGCAGCGCACAATGACAGCACAGAAGCAGCTAATAAAAGATGAAAGGCGGTGCCTGCGTGCACAATGCGATAATACCAATTCTCTCGTGAACCTGATTTGTTGAAGTGAAAAAAGGCATCAATAAAAACAGCATCTTTAATTTCAATGATACGACTGTTGTTGTTATTTATCGATAAAATCAAATATGATTTTTCTCTTCGTTTGATGGTTAACTCCGAAAAAGGGAGATGTAAAACACCCTCCTCTTCCATGGTTAATATCAATCCAGAATAGGTTTTGTCAAACGAACATTCAGCATTGAATGGTTTTGTGATAATACCATTGTAATACTTAACATCTGCAACTAATTCGGACATCGCCATGGACTCGATTAAATCACAAAGCCTAGGTCAAGCATATCTGACATGTCCTCACCGGTAGCGTCGGTATATTCTTTTTCTGTTTGTACAAGTTGTTCGGTGTCGATATTGCCAACGATTTCAATCTTCGAGAAAATAAATTTGAGAGAGCGTGTGAGTACCCATGGGTAAGCAATTCCTAATGTGAAAATCAACATCAACAAATTCACGACAATCAATCCAAAGAAATCGCCACCCGAAGCAGTCGACTTTAATCGAATTTTATCGTCTTTATGATGTAAGGATAAGTTGTCAATATAATATTGAAATAAACTTTTCTGCCACCAAAACATATAAATTCCTACTGTAATTATAGTTAAAAAATATCCTTTAAGGTTCAGTACAAAAAACTCGCCGCCGTTCCCTTTGTATTTAAATTCCGCACTTCCGAATCGGACATTACTCAAAACGTATTTACGAATATTAATAGCCATCCATGCGCCATAAATCCCTAGTGAAATAATGGTAAAAAACATTTCCTTAAAGAAGAGCATCATAAATTCCTTCCGATCTCCTCTATAGCCAAATCGAATTCCTCTCCAGCTAGTTCTCGACATCCGGTATTTATAACTTCCGTGAATGGCAAGTGGTAAAATAAGGGCAAATCCACCAATGTACCAGATGAAGCCTATGATGGGCATTTCCATAACCATTGCTATGATAAATCCACCAATTATAATTGCAAAAAAGAACAATGCTTTTATGAATCCTTTAAACATTTCTTTCCCGTTACCTAAAAATTCGAACCGACTTTCATCAAAAGAAGTAGCGCCATATAAAAACTGCAATTCTTTGGCTTTTGCCCAAGGATAATATAAACCCAAGGTGAAAATTTTCAATATCATATTAATGATAGCAATGCCAAAGTAAGTACTTCCTGTACCTACAAAAGAAAACGGATACACTCGCTCCGGGTTGCTGTGAAGTGATTTTTGTTCGATGATTTCCATAAATTGAAGATTAGATTAGCGGAACTAAAATAGTCTTTTTTGGATAACAAAGAAGAGCGCGGGCAATTAACTAATGCCGCAATTTTTCTCCTCTTAAAAATAGATATGAAGTCCGCTTAATATAAGCTTCTGGTTCTGATTGTGTTTTTAACTTTCTTCAA
>CAIXTT010000136.1 GCA_903922455.1 uncultured Bacteroidota bacterium
ATTGTTATCTAGCTTAAGCCTAGGTGCAACTGCGCAAAACATTGTCTGGAACGTAGATCCTACTCACACAGCTGTAAAATTTTCAGTTACTCATCTAATGGTATCTGAACTAGAAGGAAATTTCAAAACCTACAGTGGAAAAGTAGAGAGTCCAAGCACAGATTTCAACAGCGGAACGGTTGAATTTACCATAGATGTGAATAGCATCAACACGGAGAGCGCCGATCGTGATAAGCATTTGATGGGCGATGAGTTTTTCAACTCTGCTAAGTATCCAGAAATTACATTTAAAAGCACATCCTTCAAAAAAATTGCTGGAAACAAATATGAATTGATTGGAGATTTAACGATTCGTAACATCACGAAGAAAGTAACTTTTGATGTAAAAAATAATGGCCTAATGAAAGATCCATGGGGAAACAACAAGGCCGGTTTCAAAGCCAACACTAAAATCAACCGTAAGGATTATGATTTAAAATGGAGTATGCTTACTGAAGCAGGTGGAATGGTAGTAAGTGACGAAGTAGATATTACTGTCAACATAGAGCTAACACAGGCAAAGTAAAATGATATTTTTCAAAAAAAGCCTTGGATTTAAATCCAAGGCTTTTTTTATTAAAATAAACTACCTTCGTTTCATGCCAGCGAACATCAAAGATGCCATTCAGCAAAAAAAATTCAGAAATGTGAATCACCACGCACAAATCAATCTTATTTATACTTCAAATTGGTTGCAAAATCAAATTTCGAAAATATTTAAGAAGTATGGGTTGAGTATTCAGCAATACAATGTATTAAGAATTTTAAATGGATCGCATCCCAACGCTTTAAAATTAAATCAAATTAAATCCAGGATGCTGGATAAGATGAGCGATACAAGTCGAATAGTTGAACGATTGCGCCTCTCAGGATATTTAACACGTGTTCCATCTAAAGAAGACCGACGGGAATCGATTATCACCATTTCAAAAAAAGGATTGAAGCTAGTGGAAGAAATGAAGGTGGATGAAACCGCGATGGATCAAATTTCAAAAGGGTTAAGCGCTACTGAAACAGCACAACTTTGTAAATTGCTGGATAAATTTCGTCAGGAAGAACCCAATAGTTAATTCCGTCCATTAATCCTCTAAATTAATTACACTTTATGAGCAGCGAGCCAACAAGTAACACCTCCAATAAAGGTTGGGCAGTAATTGCAGGTCCGCTAGTTTTTATTTTATTTTGCTTTCTCCCTTCCCCTCTCACTAACTCTCCACAAATGATGGTGATGATGGGCATTACCATTTGGGTGGCATTATGGTGGTTGACAGAAGCGGTTCACATTGCGGTTTCCTCTTTCATCCCTTTTATTCTCATCCCAGCGAGTGGTATTGCTGATATCAAAGAAGTATCGGCTCAATACATGGATCCCATTTTATTTTTATTCATTGGAGGATTCCTCTTAGCTTTTGCCATTGAAAAATGGGGCTTGCATCATCGACTTGCTTTAGGTATATTATCATCAACTGGACACAATGCTTCCCGCGTATTATTTGGCATTATGCTGAGTGGATTTTTAATTTCCATGTGGATTTCTAACACGGCTACTGTGATGATGCTTCTTTCGGCTGTACTTGCCGTTATACATCAACTCAAAAAACATATTCTAGTTGAAGAAACGCATCGAAAATTATCCTCCGCCTTATTGATTGGTCTCGCTTATTCAGCCAGCATTGGAGGTTTAGCCACTTTAGTAGGAACTCCTACCAACATGATTTTTTACAGAGCTTATAATGAGCAGTACGCATCTTCAGCTCCCATTACATTTGCAGGTTGGATGATCTTCGCCTTGCCTTTTGCCTTCCTATTGTTGTTGAGTGCTTGGTTCATCATTCGATTCTTCCTTTTACGCAAATTAAAGATCGGCAAATTTCAAATGAGTGGATTCAAAGCCCAATTTTCACAGCTTGGCAGATGGAATAAAGATGAAAAAATAGTAGGCATCGTTTTCTTTACGACGGCAATATTATGGTTAACACGTGCCGATTTAGACATCGGTAGTTTACATCTCAAAGGATGGACGAATCTCTTTCCACACCCCCAACAAATTCAAGATAGTACCATAGCCATCAGCATGGCCTTACTTCTCTTCTTAATTCCATCACAAACAGAAAAAGGAAGAGCATTGCTCACTTGGAAAGAAGCATCAAAGCTACCTTATGAAATTATTTTACTTTTCGGAAGTGGATTCGCCCTAGCGAAAGGATTTGAACTTTCTGGTTTGAGTACTTGGCTAGCACACCAACTTAACGCTGTAAATGATGTTCCCATCATCTATACCATCCTTATTATTTGTGTAATTGTAACTGTCATCTCTGAGTTTGCATCCAATGTAGCTAGTATTCAATTGATGATGCCCATTTTAATATCACTACAATTGGTCACAAATATAGATCCCAAGTTACTTTTGATTCCTGCTGCCTTATCGGCTTCTTTGGGTTTTATGCTACCTATTGCTACGGCCCCTAATACAATAGTTTATTCAAGCGGACATATCAAAGTTAGAGAAATGGTAGTAGTAGGTTTTTTTGTGGATCTTGTTGGCATTCTACTCATACTTTTATTTTCGAATTGGTTTTAAAGTGCTTTTTATATAGTGGAATTATTTTTACTTTAACATTGGTATGGGCATATTGATTCTCTATAATTTACTTAAAAACCTTACAAACCCTTATTATTACAGAACTGAGTTCTAATCTCTCCGTTAAAGAAGGTAAATTAACATTACTGACGATGAGGAGTTATTTTAAATTTGGATTAATAATTATTGCACAGTTCCTGTGCACTTTAATAGTTGCGCAATCATTGAGTATTGCTACAAAAAATCGAAAAGTTGAATCGTATTACACAGCTGCATTTCCTAATTCAAATTCTTTCTTTTCTAATCAAGAATTTAGTTTCGAACAAATTAAGAAAGCTACCACTTTTAGTATTTTACCTATTCAACCTAGGTGTAAGAAGAAAACGATTTTTATAGGTTTAAGCGATGAACTTCCTGAAACCAATACAACGAAACCATCATTCCTTACACCTACTTTACAAGGAAATTTCAATCAATCTGAAACACCAAAGGAAGCGAATCAAACAGAAACTAAATTAGAAATCACAACAATTGAATCTAAAGTTGTTTTACCTTTTAACGCTGGAATAAGGAGAGTAGTGAATGCAAAATGCCATGGCACTTCCACTGGATACATAAAAGCCAAAGCAAGCGGTGGTGTTAAGCCCTATCAATTTCTTTGGTCGAATGGAAACACTACAGATGAAAACGCAAATCTTCCGGCTGGTGTCTATACTTTAACTATAAGTGATGCGATCGGAAATGTAGTTACAGAATCCACAACACTGGGTGAACCCTCTCCACTTGAAGTGGACGCTGTCAGCTATGCTCCCACTTGTGGATCTGCCAACGATGGACAAGCCATCTTTCATGCAAAAGGCGGATCTCCGTTCCCATATAAGAAGTCATTGTATACTACGCTTTGGTCCAATACACAGAGCAATGGGTTCATGTTCGACATGTCCACTAAATCAAAAATTTCATTGACTCATATTTCCATTCATCTTCCAAGTACACAATTGCAAACCATAAGTATTTATCTCAAATCAGGTTCGATGACGGGAGCTGAATTTGATTCTACACAGTGGCAATTGATCAGTTCAACTCAAGTTTACGGAGCAGGTATTGACGAAGAAACGCCGATAAAATTTGTTACTCCACCTACTTTAGATCCTGGAGTTTATTCCGTTTATATTTACAACCATCAAGGAGAAATTAAAGGGATTACAAGTACAGTTCTAGGCAATACATTAAACTACGACCATATTTTAAGCATTTATGAAGGAATCAGCAGGAGCATAAATAATCAGCCTTTTCAGTCCGGAATAACTGGAGTGATGAATATGGCCGGAATGATTTCGTATGTAGTTAATAGCGACTTTGGTTATTCATATAATAATAGTATGACCGATGGACAGTGGTTTCAAAAGCAATTTGCTCCAGGACAAAATGAAATTACTGTTACAGACGCGTTAGGCTGCATTTCCTCAAAGTCATTTATTACTCCTGTAGCGGATAGCATTAAAGTGAACACTACAATTATTCGCTCTCCTCGTTGTTACAATTCCAATGATGGAGAAATTAGTATTCAGGCTACACCAGCCAACAATGAATATCATAGCATGACAGCCATTCCATTTGCAAATCCAGCTCATGGAAGTATGATCCATTTTTCATCAACTCATGATCTTCTATTAAAAGGAATCGATTTATTCTTGAACAGAAGTGGTGCAGTTACGATTTATATCAAGCAAGGAGATTATATAGGAAAAGAAAATAATTCCTCTTCATGGACTTTACTCGGAAGCTATTCTCTTACTCAATCAAACAATTCCTTGACGAGTTTGCTTTCATTAAACAGTCCTTATTTATGCACGTCAGGCGATTGGAGTCTTTATGTTTATTCATCAGACGATATTTTCAATCATCTCGATTCATCTTCATTTTATGATAATCACTTCTTCACTCATCTCAATTCAAATTCACGAATCGGTAATTCGGGTGCATTCTTTACTGCAAATAAAGTAGGATCCTTTTGGACAGGAAATATTATTTATGGTGATCTTCCATCTAATTTACAATATAATTGGTCGAACCAAAGTATTACTTCTCATGCGACGAATTTACCAAGCGGAAATTATCAATGCACGATACAACAAGACAATGGATGTAGCAGAATAGTAAACTATACTCTTTCTAGCCCTGCACCCATCGTTGCGAGCGCAACGATACATTCTGAAATTGATTTTGAACAAAATGGATCCGCCAGTTTGCAATTACAAGGAGGAACACCTCCCTACTACATACAATGGCTGAATTCAGGCATCATTGGAAACCAAATTCATCAACTTGCAGAGGGTCCACAACCCTATTTTATTTCAGATTCTAGAGGATGCACTTTGAATGATACGTTGAATATTTTAAGGACGATAAGTCCACCAGTAGGTCAAGGCCTTCTTGCCATAGCACCTAATCCAGGACATGGATATGTTCATATTACGAAGGAAGTGCATGGTATGGAAAATTGCATGTTAAATATTTTTGACTTTACTGGTCGACTTCTTTATGCAGGTAACACAACGATTTCTATCCTTATGCAGACAGGTTTTGACATGAGTCATTATTCAGATGGCAACTATTTTATTGTGGTGAGAGATGAAGATCAAGTGTTTCAGGCGAAAGCGAATATAACAAGATAAACGCCCTTTGGTTGTCCCTAAATTTTACTAATTTAGTGTCATCGAATAAGATGACAAAATTACTCTACGCGCTACTACTGATTCTAGGAATTAGTTCGCCTACTTATGCACAATCCAACTTATTGGATGTTGTTCATTATGATATCAGTTTTGATACCATCAATTTTACAAGCAAGAGTATTGAAGCTCACGCACACCTGGAATTCAAATCAACTTCCGCACAAAATATAACTACACTTGAAGTTTCACTTTTATCGTTGATTATTGATTCAATTATTGATCAAAACTCAAATGCTCTAGCCTATTCATACAACGATACAGTACTTGTTATTACTTTACTAAATCCGGTAAACAACATCACGTCGGAAACAGTCTCCATTTATTATCATGGGATTCCTAAAGGCGATCCTACTGGCTGGGGGGGATTTTATTTTAATTTTAATTATGCATTTAATTTGGGAGTTGGATTTGGAAGTGATCCCCATGTATTTGGAAGAGCATGGTTCCCTGCGAACGATGTGTTTACGGATAGATCCACCTACTCCTTTCACGTGACCACTGCTACTGGATATAAAGCATTTTGCAATGGAATTCTAACCGGAGTTACGTTACATGCGAATGGTAATAATACTTGGAACTGGAATTTAACAACCCCAATTCCCACTTATTTAGCAAGCGTAGCCATAGCGCCTTACTACACGTGGAGTAGAAACTATCAAAACATCCCTGTGGAAATTGCTTGCATGCCTAATGATTCCAATAATGTTAACGCAACATTTCAAAACTTAGATACGGTTTTATCTCATTACATTCAGGCGTATGGTCCTTATCCGTTTCAAAAAGTAGGATATTGTTTGATTCCGTTTAACTCAGGGGCGATGGAACATGCAACAAGTATTCATATTGGTACAGCATATGTCAATGGATCGCTCACCTACGAAACATTATGGGCGCATGAATTAGCGCATATGTGGTGGGGTGATTGGATTACTTGTGAGTCGGAAGGCGACATGTGGCTAAACGAAGGTTTTGCTAGTTTTAACGAAGCCTATGTCACCGAAAAATTATATGGGACTGATGCCTATAGAACTTGGTTTCGTACCAACCATAGAAAAGTTCTACAGTTTGCACATATCACCGACAATGGATATTTACCGCTCATCAATATTCCGCATGCACATACCTATGGACCAACCGTGTACAATAAGGGAGCTGATGTGGCACATACATTACGGTATTACATGCAGGACTCGCTATTCTTTCAAGGATGCAGAGATTTCATGAATAATAGAGGAAATAGTTCGGTGAACAGTTATCATTTAAGAGATGAACTTACTACGAGTAGTGGTATCAGCATGAATCGTTTCTTTGACGATTGGGTTTTCACACCGGGCTTTCCACATTTCGACATTGATTCATTAGAAGTGGTCAACTTAGCAGCGCATCAATATAATTTACATACTCGTCAAAAGAGCAAAGGGAATTCAGCGATTTATGAAATGAAAGTCGAGGTGAATTTCACGGATGGTGTTAATGACACTACCCTGCTTTTATTAATGGGCAACATGACAAATTCATTTCCTGTTTCGTTAAACTTCACTCCTACTTGGTATTCTATTGATCGAAACGATCACATGGGAGATGCCATTTCGGATTTTGAGAAGAAACTTTTTACCACTGGAACCAATTCCTTTTTTGACACTTACAGTAATGTAAATGTTATTACTACTGGAGCAGATACGAGTACTGTTCGAGCTGAACTACATTGGGTAAAACCTGATCCCTTTAAAAACGCTAGTAATCATCCTGGTATTCGATTAAGCGATTATCGTTATTGGAAATTTGATGGAATTTTTAAACCTGGATTTTTAGCCAAGGCTACTTTAAATTACAACGGATCTACCAATGCTACTGCAGGACATCTCGATAATAATTTAATCACAGGAAACGAAGACAGCTTAGTTTTATTTTACAGAAGTAGTGTAAAAGATGATTGGCAAATTGTGAATGGTTACACCTTAACCACTGGAAATAAATTCGACAAAGCGGGCAGTATGACGATTGACACACTTAAGCGAGGAGAATATGTAATGGGGTATCGGGATTTTACAACAGGATTGTCAAACCCATCGAGCCCAAACCAAATGGATTTACAAATTTGGCCTAACCCATCTTCTGGTAATGTAAATTTTAAATCTGAAGGTACAGAAAATCAATTTATCAATTTAGAAATATTCAATGCAGAGGGAAAAAATATATTGAACACACAAATCAAGAGTAATCAACCCTTCATTTGGACACCGCATAAAGGACAAAAAGGTGTATTTGTGGCACGAGTTCAAAGTGAAAACAAGTATACGTTTAGTAAAATATTTCAAGTTTTATCCTTCTAAAAATAGATTCGTTCGTACAGTAAAATATGTCGCTCCCCTACCCTGTTATTCAACTAAAGAAAGGAAAAGAAAGATCACTCCTACAAAAGCATCCTTGGGTTTTCAGTGGTGCCATAGCAAACGAGCCTGCCGATTTAAATAATGGCGATTTGGTTCAAGTTCATTCAGCAAAAGGTGAATATTTGGCAACGGGTCATTTTCAACGTGGAACGATAAGTATACGTTGTTTTGATTTTGATGAAAAGATTGTTGATGATCAATTTTTCAGATACAAGATTAAAAACTGTTTAACACTGCGAAATGTAATATCATTTCCGAATCCTGAAACAAATTCCTTTCGACTTATTCATGGTGAGGGGGATGGAATGCCCGGACTTATTGCTGATGTATACGGAAACACTGTAGTTCTTCAAAGTTATACGTTAGGAATGCAGTCGATCAAATCGTTATTAGCTCAATTAATTTTAGAGGAAATGCCGCACATTGATGCTGTATATGATAAAAGTGCAGAAACCATGGCCAAGCATGGACATGAAAAACCTGAAAATATTTTTCTTGCACAAAGAGAAAATTACCACCCGAATGAAATCGTACTTGAACATGGAATAAAACTTTCTGTTGATTTTGTAAATGGACAAAAGACAGGATTCTTTCTCGACCAACGTGACAATCGGCAATTACTTAAACACTATTCAAAAGGAAAAACAGTGTTAAATACTTTTGCTTATACAGGAGGATTTTCACTTGCTTCCTTACAAGGAGGTGCAACAGAAGTACATTCGGTAGACAGCTCTGCACGAGCCATTGAGGGATTAGAGTACAATGTAACATTAAATCAATTTCAAGGAAAACATCAATCAAGTACATCCGACGTCATGTCATACTTACGTCAATTAGAAATACAGTATGATATTCTCATTCTTGATCCACCGGCCTTTGCCAAACATCTAAATCAAGTAAGTAATGCGATGATTGGTTATCGTAATTTAAATACCGAAGGTTTAAAACATATTAAGTCGGGCGGATTATTATTTACATTCAGTTGCTCTCAAGCAGTTGATAAAGAATTATTCCGTAAGATTATTTTTCAATCGGCCATTCAAGCCCAGCGAGAAATCAAAATACTACATCAACTTACCCAACCTGCCGACCATCCAGTAAGCATTTATCATCCCGAAGCGGAGTATCTAAAAGGATTGGTGCTTTTTGTAGCTTAAAATCCATGATAAAGCTAGTATTCAATTAATAAGAGCAACTAATTGGATAGTCAAGCATCCAATATTCAGAACATCCATCATCCTAATTCCTTTCTTATCTTTGCAAAAAAAAGATGTATCCACATATCCCCCATCTAAAAAATACCGACACTAAAAGTTTTTTTCTAATTGCTGGAACATGTGTTGTAGAAAGTGAAGAAATCACTTATCAAACAGCACACAGATTACGGCAAATTACTAATCGGTTAGGAATTCCTTTTATTTTTAAAGCTTCATTTCGTAAGGCCAATCGCACACGAATCGATTCTTATACGGGTATGGGAGATGAAATTGCTTTGGGAATTTTGAGTAAGGTGGGAAAAGAATTGAATCTTCCATTACTTACCGATATACATGAAAGCCATGAAGCATCCATTGCAGCGGAGTATGTAGATATACTTCAAATTCCTGCGTTTTTATGTCGTCAAACGGATTTACTAGTTGCCGCAGCGAAAACACATAAAGTAGTAAATGTAAAAAAAGGTCAATTTTCCTCTCCTGAAGCGATGAAATTTGCGGTGGAGAAAATATTTAATTCTGGCAATAGCAACATCATGCTCACAGAAAGAGGAACTTCTTTGGGCTATTCAGATTTAGTTGTTGATTATAGAGGAATTCCAACGATGAAAAATTTTGGATATCCTGTTGTTATGGACATTACGCACAGTGTACAGCAGCCTAATCAAAGTTCTGGTGTTACTGGAGGGCGCCCTGAGCTCATTGCAACTATTGCTAAGGCTGCGATTGCAACTGGTGCTGATGGAATTTTCCTCGAGACGCACCCTAATCCTGAAGAAGCATTAAGTGATGGTGCAAACATGATTTCTTTGGATAAAGTAGAAGCTTTATTGCAGCAACTGTTGAAAATTAGGCACGCCGTTATTTAGTTTATATCAATTTGATTATCAATATTATAATGGGATTAATTTCGATTTTTTTTCGGAGATCGGAAGACTGTTTTTCAACTGAAGAATTAGCAGTGATTTACATTCATTTCTAAGTACCAATTTTCAATGTCAAAATGGAAACTGTTCAAATTAGAATTCGAAAAAACTTTAGCAGAGCTTAAAAAGGCGGATGCTTTTTACAAAATTAGAACCTTTGTTAAATAACTTACGTTAGCTTACCGGTTTACATCAACATGCTACATTTTCTAATATGAAATCGATCCGTAGTCCCGCTCAAAATGAAAAATATAGAATTAAAATTTAAGCTTGGAGCACTTATGGTTTTTTGGGGTTTTTGTTTTGTCATTTAGTAGATTCAAATTTTTTGACAATTTTCAACAGGATCTGTCTTTTATATTTCGCTTATATTCTGTTTCCTTAAAGAAACTTTTGCAAAGAAAATTTCGTTAAAGCAAGAAGATGAATTCAGCAGCAGCATATCCTAAAGTTTCTATCATAAGTATTAATTATAACAGAGCATCTGTAACGAATAAACTTTTAAAATCACTAAAGCAAATCAACTTTCCAAATATTGAAGTTATTGTTGTAGATGACGCTGTGCAAGGACCACCAAGCTCATGCAGATGCATTCTTCTAAATTCATGATGACAAAGCATTAAGAAATGGATTTGGTAAAAAAGCACGTAAAACGGCAGAAAAAGGATTCGACTTAAAAATAATGATACAAAAGATTGAAGAATTATATCATTCACTTCTTTTAAAAATGCAAATACAGCGTAAAAAAAACAATGAGGATAGGAATAGAGGCGTTAAAAATTTTTAGAAAAAACAAACATGGGATGGATATTGTGGCGCTTGAGCAGATCAAGCGAATTCAGTACCTTGACCGTGAGAATACTTACTTTATTTTTTGCTTCAAAGATTCTTATAATTTTATCCTTGAAGGAACTGAGAATGTAAAAATTATAAAGCTGCCTCGTATTCCAAGTCCAATTGCAGAGCAATTTTTACTTCCCTTTCTTGCTATCAAGTACAATTTGGATATTTTGCATTCAACAGGAAATACCTCACCTCTTTTCGTTCATTGTAAACGAATTATTAGTTTACATGATGTCATTTATCTAAGGAAAAATATAAATTTAAAAGGAGGTTCACTTTACCAACGCATTGGAAATGCCTACCGAAAATTGATTGTTCCAATGGTACTACCTAAAGCATCCACAATTATTACTGTTTCAGAAACAGAAAAACTGGAGATCACAAAAACACATCCTAACTATAGAAATAAAATTTCAGTAGTTTACAATGCCTGTTCGAGCAATTTCATTGCCAAACCTGAACAAAGTACTTTGGCAAGCAAATTAAAATATGGTCTGCCGAATGAACCCTATTTCCTTTTACATGGCAACACTGATCCAAAAAAAAATACTAAAAATGCACTCATTGCATTTCATCAACTTCTGAAAAAAGGTAAACTAAAAAGAAAGATTGTTGTAACTGATTTAAGGTTTTCGAACGTGCAAAAAATAATTAAGCAAAATAATTTAGAAGGACTTCAGGAGCAAATCATCTTGACGAATTACATCAACCATGATGATATGCCCGATCTTTATACTCGAGCCTTTGCATTTTTATATCCTTCGATTCTAGAAAGTTTTGGGCTACCTATTATAGAGGCCATGTCTTGCGGAACACCGGTCATCACCTCCAATTGTTCATGCATGCCTGAAATCGCAAAAGACTCCGCACGACTTGTAGATCCATTCGATCCTGCATCCATTGCGAAAGGAATCGAGGAGCTGGAATTTAATGAAAAAGCAAGACATCAACTCATTAAAAAAGGGTTGATGCGCAGTAAAGATTTTAGTTGGTCTGCATCCACAAAAAAAATTATCAGTTTATACCAACAAAGCTTACTTTTAAATTTGTCAATTGTTAAGGGGAATAAAGAATCAAAATATTTTTCATCAGAAAAGCATCGTAAAGCTTCTTAAAAGAATTTCGCGAACTTTCAAGAACAAAAAACTGGGCTCCATTTTCTCCTAATTAGAAAAAAGAAGACGATTTCATTGGTGAAATCTCTGTGTTTTGAATAATAAAACATCGACTAAATTTAGTATCTTTGACCTTCTTTCAACATAAGAAATATGGCTCGTAAAATAGTTGCAGGGAACTGGAAAATGAATTTGAATAGAGACGAAGCTTTTGCTTTAGTTTCAGAAATCACCGGAATGTTAAAGGATGAAGAAAGCAGAGATCTAAAAGTGATTCTCTTTCCATCCTTCATTCATCTTGGCGGCATTGTTCAACTTTGTTTGGGTGACTCGAGAATTCATATAGGGGCACAAAATTGTAACGATCACTCTGCGGGAGCTTTTACTGGTGAAATAGCAGCGAGTATGATAAAATCCTACGGCGCAAATCATGTTTTGATTGGACATTCCGAAAGAAGATTGTATTTTAAGGAGTCGGGAGATTTTCTTTCCCAAAAAATAAACATCGCAATTAAGCATTCACTCACGCCTGTGTTTTGCATTGGAGAGTCGTTAGAAGAACGAAATTCAGCCATTCATTTTAAAATTATTGAGCAACAGTTGACCAATGAAATTTTTCATCTGTCTGCAGATGATTTCAAAAAATGCATTATCGCCTATGAGCCTGTTTGGGCCATTGGCACAGGACTCAATGCGAGTCCGGAGCAAGCACAAGAAATGCATGCATTTATTCGAGCTACCATCAGCAAAAAATACTCACAAGAAATTGCGGAACAAACATCAATCTTATATGGTGGGAGTTGCAACGATCAAAATGCAAAAGAAATTTTTGCACTTCCAGATGTTGACGGAGGATTGATTGGAGGAGCCTCTCTAAAATCTAGAAGCTTTGTAAATATTATTAAATTGTTACTTTAAATTATGCGTTTTGTTTTGATGGAATAAAGTAAAAATGAACTCTGGAGATTTCTTTTTTCACTCGTTTCCCAATCAATTTTAAAGAACTTCCATCACGATCTATTGTTCTTGCGGTTGTCCAAATTCTGGATCCATTCGTCTTTACCATTTTCACATTACCAAAACGTTTCATGGCTAACACCATTTGACCGTCTTCTCCCTTTGCCACATCTGTTCTCCAACCAATTTGTTTTCCCATTCGAGTGAAGAAAGCTAAGCTCGATCCGCCAGCAACAAGTTCAGGTCGCTTGATAGCACGAAGACTGATAGCGATATCCTTGAAAATTTCATATAAGCTTAAAGAAAATCTTGATTTATCACCATCAGGTAAAAAAGAAACACGACCATAAGTACAAATCGCATTTCCCAATTCAAGAGGCTCAATCATTTCATCAATGTAGTTTTCTGGATAGATACTATCAGCATTGGCGCATAAATGATACTTTCCTTTTGCAATTTGCAAACCTGCATCACGTGCATTCCCTGATCCTAGTATCGGTTGGAAAACTGATTTCACTCCGCATTTGTCTAAAATTTCCTGTGTTCTGTCTTTAGAGTTATTATTGGACACAATCACTTCAAAAGAATACTTTGACTTTAGCGATGACAATGAAGACAAAGATTTCAAAATCGTTTTCTCTTCATTGTATGCAATGACAACAATGCTAACCATTGGATTCTCAGAATATTGTTTTTCAAAACTATTTCTTATTCGATCAAATGTTTCTTGTGGAATAGCATCCACTGAATCAAACTGAATAAAATGTTGTTTGATCGCTTTAGGAATGAATGGATTGAACATAATCGCTTTTTTGAGATTAATTTAATGCTTTTTACGCCAATGAATTAGGGATGTTTCAATAAATCTTACAAAAAGAAGGATTTGCGTGAGTATCTTTGCAGATGCACCGTTATTTCGCTAGTCTCGCCTACGATGGAACCGCCTATTATGGTTGGCAAATTCAACCCAATGATGTTTCCATTCAGCAATTCATAAACGAGGTGTTGACCATGGTTTTTAGAGAGAAAATTGAAACCACAGGCTGTGGACGTACGGATAAAGGTGTTCATGCTTCTCAATTTTATGCTCACTTCGATTTATCTACTGAAATTGAACATGTAGAAAAAGCTTTATTTCAAATTAATTCACTTCTTCCTCGAGATATACGCGTGTATGATTTGATTTCAGTAGCCTCAGATGCACATGCACGTTTTGATGGAATCCTACGATCCTACAGCTATTACATCAAGAGGAAACCGAGTCCTTTTAATAATAATTATTTCTGGTTTAATCGTCAAGATGTGAATATTGATGCCATGAATGAAGCTTGTGATTTATGTTTATCGCATCTTGATTTTTCTTGCTTTGCTAAACGTGGCGGAAATCAAGTCACCAAGAACTGCACAGTTTCAGAATGTCGATGGATGGAAGAAGGTGATGATCTGCGTTTCACGGTTTCTGCGAATCGCTTTCTGAGAGGGATGGTTAGAGCGATGGTTGGAACTTTTTATGAAGTGGGACTTGAAAAAATTTCAGTGTCTGAATTCAAATCCATTTTAGAAAGCAAGGATCGAACTGAAGCTGGAAAAACAGTGCCCGCTCATGGATTATTTTTAGAAGAAGTAAGGTACCCTTACATCACAGCAGAACGTCAATATTTCTTTTCATAATGAGTGTAACTGGTAAAGCCTTCGACTCTAATTTACTCAGGAGAATATTTATTTTTTCTAAACCCTATCGCAGGGTATTTTATGCTTCTATTGGGTTAACCATCACATTAGCTTTGCTGGGACCACTTCGTCCATTAATGACACAATACATCCTCGATCATTATTTATCACCAGGTGATGTTCGCGGGTTACTAGTGATGAGTGCTGCGATGTTATTCGTATTGGTGACACAATCCATTTTGCAATATTTTCATTCATGGAATACGAATTTATTAGGGCAAAATGTAATTCTTGATATGCGCGAAGTATTGTTCAAAAGAATGAGTCAATTCCGAATCCAATATTTTGACAAAACGCCTGTAGGTGCTTCCGTAACCCGAAGTGTTTCTGATATGGAAACAATCGCCGATATTTTTTCGGAAGGATTGATTGTTATCATTGGTGATATTTTACAGTTGGCCGTAATTATTACTGTGATGTTTGTGGTCGATTGGCGGCTTGCACTCATCAGTTTAAGTACCATTCCACTCCTACTCCTTGCCACTAACATATTTAAGAATAAAATCAAATCTGCTTTTTCAGGAGTTCGTACACAAGTGTCAGCGCTCAATACTTTCGTTCAAGAACACCTTACCGGCATGCGCATTGTTCAAATTTTTAGTCGACAAGAGGAAGAATACAAGAAGTTCAAAAACATCAACAAATTGCATCGCGATGAAAACAATCGCTCTGTTTGGTACTACTCTATTTTCTTTCCAGTAGTGGAAATACTTTCTGCAGTATCCATCGGACTCATTGTTTGGTATGGTGCAGGCGGAGTAATTCGAGATGATGTTACTTTTGGAAATTTAGTGGCATTTATCATGTACATCAACTTGCTCTTTCGGCCTATCAGAGAATTAGCAGATAAGTTCAATACATTGCAGATGGGTATGGTAAGTTCAGAGCGAATTTTTAAAGTGATGGACGAAGATCAAATCAATGTAAATGAAGGCATCTTACAGCCGAATAAAATAGAGGGTATCATTGAATTTAGAAATGTTTGGTTCACTTACGACGAAGCCTCCATCCAAACAGAAACACCCAACTGGATTTTAAAAGGAATTAATTTCAAAATTCAACCCAATGAAATGGTTGCTTTTATAGGCGCAACAGGAGCAGGAAAGTCGACCATCATCAATTTGTTGAATCGCTTTTACACCATCAGTAAAGGTGAAATTTTAATTGACAATATCAATATCAACGATTACGATTTACATTATTTGAGAAGCAAAATTGGTGTGGTATTGCAAGATGTTTTTTTGTTTTCCGATTCTGTATTGAATAACATTACTTTAAAAAACGATGACATCTCGCTTGCTATTGTGCAAAAAGCAGCCAAGGATTTAGGCGCCGCTGATTTCATCGAATCTCTTCCTGGGAAATATGATTTCATTGTTCAAGAACGTGGGGGTGTATTATCTACAGGGCAACGACAATTAATTTCCTTCGTTCGTGCTTATGCATATAACCCGTCCATCTTAGTGCTCGATGAAGCTACCTCAAGCATCGACTCCGACACAGAAGAAATTATTACGAAGGCTATAGAAAGTTTAACCTCTAAAAGAACATCCATCGTCATCGCACATCGTTTGGCTACTATTCAAAATGCCGATCGAATCATTGTTATGGATAAAGGCGAAATTGTAGAAAGTGGCAATCATTTAGTACTTCTGTCGAAAGGCGGACACTACAAGAATTTATTTGAAATCCAATTTAAAGGATTGATTGCCAATTAACAATTAACCTTTTGACAGTTAAATATTTACGATTCAATAAAATTGTTTTTGCTTATCTTTGCAGGTATTCATGAATAAAAAAGGTAGAGTTTTAATGGCAATGAGTGGCGGCATCGATAGTTCGGTGGCAGCTATCATGCTTCATCAACAAGGATATGAAGTGATTGGCTTGACCATGAAAACATGGGATTATGCCTCATCAGGAATAAATTCAAAAGAGACCGGTTGCTGCAGTTTAGATTCCATTAACGATGCGAGAAGTATCGCTGTTGAGTATGGATTTCCGCATTATATTTTAGACATCAGAGGCGAATTTGGCGAGGCGGTGATTGACAATTTTGTTAATGAATACCTTGCAGGAAGAACTCCAAATCCTTGCGTGATGTGCAACACCCATATTAAATGGGAGGCTTTATTGAAGCGTGCAGATATGTTGAATTGTGAATTTATTGCAACTGGACATTATGCAAAAGTTAGAGAGTTAAACGGTCGCTACGTAATTTCAAAAGGACAAGATCCAACGAAAGATCAAAGCTATGTTTTGTGGGGTGTTACGCAAGAATGTTTATCAAGAACGATGTTTCCCGTAGGAGGCATGGAAAAAAGTGCGATTCGACAGATGGCTCGTGATATGGGCTTGCATGAATTAGCCAATAAAAGTGAGAGCTATGAAATTTGTTTTATTCCTGATAACGACTACCGTGCCTTCTTAAAAAATCGCGTTCCAGAATTAGAAACGAGCTTAGAGGGTGGAAATTTCATTGATAAAAACGGAAAAATATTAGGCAAGCACAGAGGCTATCCTTTCTATACCATTGGACAAAGAAAAGGGCTAGAAATTGCAATAGGAGAAGCATTATTTGTTACCGAAATTCAACCCGAAACGAACACAGTAATTCTAGGCGAAATAGCAGATTTAAATCGCGAAGAAATGCTCGTTCGAAATATAAATTTAGTGAAGTACGCAGCCATTCCTGATCAATTGGAAGTCCTCTCAAAAGTGAGGTATAAAGATCCAGGTACGATGAGCACCATTGTTCAAGATGGAAAGGAAATGAGAGTCCATTTCCATGCTCCTGTGAAGTCGGTGGCACCTGGGCAAAGTGCTGTATTTTATGAGGGAGATGATGTAGTTGCAGGGGGATTTATTGAAAAATCAACTATTAGCTAAACTTTTTACTCTTTCACACGTAAAAAAGGCGTTTAATCAATACCATGAAAAAACTCATACTTTCGACATTAGGAATCGGTCTTTTATTATTCATCTCCTCGTGTAAAAAGGAAGATGATAATTCAACGATCATTCCTGAAGATTTGACTCAGCAATATTTCCCTATTGACTCAGGATTAACTCGATTTTATGAGGTAGATTCTGTTTTTTGGGATCCATTCACTCAAACTAGTGATACCGTCCAATACTCATTAAAAGAAGTAATTGCAGGAACTTTTATTGATAACCAAGGTCGATTGGCTCAACGTATTGAAAGATTCAAAGAAGACCAATTTGGAAATTGGATCATCTACAAAGTATGGTCATCGCATAGAAATGGACAACGTGCAGAGAAAGTAGAAGACAATATTCGCTTAGTTAAATTAGTTTTTTCTGTAAGCCAAGGAGTAAGCTGGAATGGAAATGTGTACAACACTTTATCGCCAAGAACTTTTGAATATATTGCTATCAACTCACCTGGCTCCATTGGCAATTTGAATTTTAATGAAACTATTCGAGTACAAGAAGACAAAGAACCCGCCAATTTACTTAACGATTACTACGCCGAAGAAAAATACGCGAGGCATGTGGGCATGTATTATCGTATCATTTCTGACATTGAATTCAATTTTATTTCAGGAGACACTACATC
>CAIXTT010000137.1 GCA_903922455.1 uncultured Bacteroidota bacterium
CTTGCTAATCGTCGTCAAGGTACAAGCAAATCAAAAGAGCGTAACGAGATTGCTGGAACCACTAAAAAATTGAAGAAGCAAAAAGGAACTGGCGGAGCACGTGCTGGATCTAAGAAGAGTCCTCTTTTTGTTGGTGGTGGACGAGTATTTGGACCTCAACCACGTGATTATACTTTCAGCTTGAACAAAAAATTGAAGCGTCTTGCACGTATGTCTGCGCTTTCTTATAAAGCTCAATCCAATAATGTAATGGTTTTGGAAGATCTAAGTTTTGATCATCCTAAGACTAAATTGATTGTTGATTTGGTGAATAATTTGAAGGTTTCGGATAAAAAAACGTTATTGGTTCTGCCTCAATCGAATAAAAACGTATATTTGTCGTCCCGAAATTTGGAGCGCAGTAAAGTTGTAACAGCCTCTGATTTAAATACATACGATATTATGCATGCTCATAATATTATTGTCATGGAGAGCTCGCTTCCGGTAATCGAAAGCACATTGCTTAAATAATCAACACTTCGGTGAAATTATTTTCGAAATATTGAAAATAATTTTGCGGAGAGAATTCTTAAATAATTAAGTGCATAGGCACGATAAACCTATAAGAGTAAAATGGATATCCTGAAGAAACCGGTGGTCACTGAGAAGATGAACCGGATTACAGAAAAACAACCACGCTATGGTTTCATAGTGGAAAGACGCGCCAACAAGCTTGAGATTAAAAAAGCAGTTGAAGCGATGTATGGTGTAAATGTTGAATCGGTAAACACAATGATTTATCGTGGTAAGGCAATGAGCCGTGGCACGAAAACAGGTGCGGTTACTGGTCAACGCCCAAACATTAAAAAGGCAATCGTTACCTTGAAAGCAGGCGAGTCAATTGATTTCTTCAGTAATATTTAATTAAGAACAGAGCCATGGCAACTAGAAAAATACGTCCAATGACTCCGGGTCAACGTCATCAAACACGTACTGACTATTCGGAAATTACTGCAAGCGAGCCAGAAAAATCATTACTTGTTTCTTTGAAGCGTAGTGGTGGTAGAAATAACACGGGTAAAATGACCATGCGTTATTTAGGTGGTGGTCACCGTAAAATGTATCGTATCATCGATTTTAAACGTGACAAATTTGATGTTACGGGTGCCGTTGAAACGATCGAGTACGATCCAAACAGAACTTCATTCATCGCATTGGTAAAATATTCTGATGGTGAGAAAAGATATATTATTGCTCCAAACGGAATTCAAGTAGGCCAAATCATTGCGAATGGTTCTACAGTAGCTCCTGAAGTAGGTAATGCAATGCCTTTAAAAGATATTCCATTGGGAACTGTAGTGCATAACATTGAAATGCGTCCAGGTCAAGGTGGAAAAATCGCTCGTAGCGCTGGTGCTTATGCTCAGTTAGCGGCTCGTGAAGATAAATATGCAGTATTGAAGATGCCTTCAGGCGAGACACGTAAAGTGCTTGTGGTTTGTATGGCAACTATCGGTTCTGTATCGAATTCAGATCACGATAAGGAAAGCAAAGGTAAAGCGGGTAAAAACCGTTGGTTAGGACGACGTCCACGTGTTCGTGGTGTTGCCATGAATCCAGTGGATCATCCAATGGGTGGAGGAGAAGGTCGTGCTTCAGGTGGTCATCCACGTAGTCGCAAAGGTCTCATTGCAAAAGGATACAAAACGCGTAAGAAGAGTAACCCTTCTAACAAGTACATCCTAGAGCGTCGTAAGAAATAATTGTATAAGGTAATCTGACTATAAAATAACATGAGTCGTTCGCTTAAAAAAGGTCCTTTCATTGATTACAAACTCGAGCTTAAAGTTGCGGGTATGAATGAAGGCAAGAAAAAAGCTACCATCAAGACATGGTCGCGCAGATCAATGATCTCTCCGGATTTCGTTGGAAATACTTTCGCTGTACATAATGGAAATAAATTCATTCCTGTATACGTGACAGAAAACATGGTTGGACATAAACTGGGAGAATTCGCTCCTACCCGTTCTTTCAGGGGGCACTCCGGTTCTAAAGACAAAGGATCTAAATAATTATGGGAGCCAGAAAACGTAATGTCGCTGAAGAGCGCAAGGCTGCAATAAAGAAAGTAGCAATTGCAAAATTAAATGACTGTCCTACTTCTCCGCGTAAAATGCGTTTGGTGGCTGATATGATTCGTGGAAAGCGCGTTGATTTAGCGTTAGCCATGCTTCGTCTAAGCACCAAAGAAGCAGCAGGTCGTTTAGAGAAACTTCTTTTATCTGCTCTTGCTAACTGGCAAGCGAAGAACGAAGGAAGTCGTATCGAAGATCAAGAGTTAGTGGTAAAGCAAGTGAATGTTGACGCAGGTCGTCAATTGAAACGTCTTCGCCCAGCACCTCAAGGTCGTGGTCATAGAATTCGTAAGCGTTCAAATCATATAACTTTAGTAGTTGACAACAAAAACGCTGTTGTTGCTACAGAAAATAATACCGCTAACTAAGTAGATTAAATGGGACAAAAAGCTAACCCGATAGGTAATCGTTTAGGAATCATCCGCGGATGGGATTCTAACTGGTATGGAGGAAAGAACTATTCTGAAAAATTAGTTGAAGATGAGAAAATCCGTAAATACTTACTTGCTCGTCTTGCAAAAGGTGGTGTATCACGTATCGTTATTGAACGTACGTTGAAACTAATTACTGTAACTGTTCATACTGCTCGTCCGGGTATTGTGATTGGTAAAGGTGGTGCCGAAGTAGATAAGTTGAAAGAAGAAGTAAAGAAACTGACTAAAAAGGAAGTTCAAATTAATATCTTCGAAATTAAGCGTCCAGAATTAGATGCTCAATTAGTAGCCGATGGAATCGCTCGTCAATTAGAAGCGCGTATTTCTTTCCGTCGTGCGATGAAGCAATCAGTTGCTTCCACGATGAGAATGGGTGCTGAAGGAATTAAGATCAATTGCTCTGGTCGTTTAGGTGGTGCTGAGATTGCACGTTCTGAACAATACAAAGAAGGTCGTGTTCCCTTGCATACATTCCGTGCCGATATCGATTACGCTTTATCAGAAGCATTAACAACTTATGGTCTTATCGGGATTAAAGTTTGGATCTGCAAAGGTGAAGTATTTGGAAAAAGAGATTTATCACCAAACGTAGGTATCGCTAGCACATCGAAAGCTGGTGGTGGTGGAGAAAAGCGCGGAGATAGAAATGATCGTGGTGATCGCGGTGGTGACCGTGGAGGAAACAGAGGCGGTGGCAACAGAGGTGGAGGAAACAGAGGTGGTGGCGATCGTAACAAACCGACAAGAGATTAATAAATTAATAGGACGAAATAATTAGATAAAGTAGCTGAATCATGTTACAGCCTAAAAAAACCAAGTTCAGAAAGCAACATAAAATGGTTCCGAGTGGTACTGCCACAAGAGGAACGTCATTGGCTTTTGGAACTTTTGGAATCAAATCATTAGAAACCTGCTGGATCACTTCCCGTCAGATTGAAGCTGCCCGTATTGCGGTAACCCGTTTCATGAAACGTGAAGGACAAATCTGGATCAGAATATTCCCAGACAAACCAATTACTCGTAAGCCTTTAGAGGTACGTATGGGTAAAGGTAAAGGAGCTCCTGAATATTGGGTAGCCACCGTAAAGCCTGGAACGGTGATCTTCGAAGCAGAAGGTGTTCCCATCAATGTTGCTAAAGAGGCAATGCGCCTTGCATCACAAAAATTACCGGTAACAACAAGATTTGTTGTACGCCCAGATTATACAGAATAAACAGAAAATTGCCATGAAACAGTCTATCGTTAAAGACCTTACTACGGATGAAGTCCGTGCCAAGATAGGTGAAGAGCGTACTAGCTATACCAAAATGAAAATGGCGCATGCCGTTTCGCCTATTGAAAACCCGATGAAGATTCGTGATTCTCGTCGTGCCATCGCACGTCTTATGACAGAACTACGTAAACGTTTGTCTCAAACTCCATCTGCAGAAAAATAATCATGGAACAAAGATCTCTTAGAAAGGAACGTATCGGTTTAGTTACCGGTTCTAAAATGAATAAATCAATCGTTGTTTCGGTTGAGGCTCGTGAGAAGCATCCCAAGTATGGTAAGTTCATTAAGAAAACCAAAACATTTATGGCTCATGATGAAAAGAATGAGTGTGGTTTGGGCGATACAGTAAAAATAATGGAAACCCGTCCATTGAGCAAGCTAAAACGCTGGCGCATGGTGGAAGTAATAGAAAAAGCGAAATAATCTGTATCCTTCCTTTCGAGGAAGAGACAATCAAGAAAAGAGAAAATGATACAGCAAGAGTCAAGGCTAGTAGTAGCCGATAATAGTGGTGCCAAAGAGGTACTTTGCATCCGCGTACTCGGCGGAACTGCTAAACGATATGCCTCCTTAGGAGACAAGATCGTTGTAACTGTGAAACATGCGCTTCCTAGCGGAAACATTAAAAAAGGAACAGTTTCTAAAGCCGTAGTAGTGAGAGTGAGTAAGGAAGTTCGTCGTGAAGACGGATCCTATATTCGCTTCGACGATAACGCCGTGGTGTTATTGAACAACCAGGATGAATTACGTGGTACACGTATTTTCGGACCTGTTGCGCGTGAACTGCGGGAAAAACAATTTATGAAAATCGTATCATTAGCCCCGGAGGTGCTCTAAGAAATGGAACGTAAGAAAAACAAACAACAAAAACTCCATATCCGCAAAGGTGATCTTGTAAAGGTACTTAGCGGAGACTCAAAAGGTCAACAAGGAAAAGTTTTGGAAGTGATTCCAGAAAAAAGTACGGCGATCGTTGAGAAAGTAAATATCATTACGAAGCATACGCGTCCGAACGCTCAAAATACCCAAGGTGGTATCGTGAAGCAAGAGGCACCCGTGCGTATCTCAAAATTAATGGTAGTGGATCCTGCTACTGGAAAACCAGGTCGAGTTGGACGTCGTTTAGAAGACGGAAAACTAGTACGATATATTAAAATTAAAAAATAACCGGTCGGAGGTAAAAAGATATGAATTACGAACCACGCCTGAAAACGAAGTACCACAATGAGATGAAAAAATCATTGCGCGAAAAGTTTCAATACAAAAGTGTAATGCAAGTTCCTCGCCTTACCAAAATTTGTTTAAATCAGGGTCTAGGAGATGCAGTTTCCGATAAGAAAATTATTGAAACTGCCATTAATGAAATGACAACCGTAACAGGTCAAAAAGCAGTGTCTACTAAGTCACGCAAAGACATTTCGAACTTTAAACTCCGTGCAGGTGTGCCTATCGGAGCAAGAGTAACACTTCGCGGTGACAGAATGTATGAATTTCTGGATCGTTTAGTGGCAGTAGCTCTTCCCCGTATTCGCGATTTCCGTGGAGTGAATGATAAAGGTTTTGACGGACGTGGAAATTACACGTTAGGCGTAACTGAACAAATCATTTTCCCAGAAATTGATATTGACAAAGTGAGCAAAATTCAAGGTATGGACATCACGTTTGTGACTACCGCTACCAAGGACAGTGAAGCATTGGAATTGTTAAAGGAATTTGGAATTCCATTTAAAAATCAAATTAAATAATATTTCGAACGATGTCAAAAGAATCGATCAAAGCGCGCGAATTAAAGCGCATCCGTTTGGTAGAAAAATATGCTGAGAAACGTGCAGCATTGAAAGCAGCAGGCGATTATGTTGGGTTACAAAAATTACCTAAGAATTCTACGCCTTGCCGTGTTAGAAATCGTTGCAAACTCACTGGACGTCCAAGAGGTTATTTACGTCAATTTGGAATCTCTCGTGTGATGTTTCGTAAACTCGCTCTCGAAGGAAAAATTGCTGGAGTAACAAAATCTAGCTGGTAATACCAAGTTTTAATAATTGATCAACAAAAGAATTAACTAGTCCATGTATACCGATCCAATAGCCGATTACTTAACCCGTATCAGAAACGCGGTAAAAGCAAATCACCGTGTGGTTGAAGTGCCAGCATCAAACATGAAAAAGGAAATGACCAAGATCCTGTTTGATAAAGGTTTTATCTCAAACTATAAGTTTGAAGATTCCGACAACAAACAAGGCAATATCAAAATCGCCTTGAAATACAATGCAGTGAGTAAGCTTCCGGCCATCAATAATATTCGCCGTATCTCACGCCCAGGTTTAAGAAAATACGTGAAAGCGGATAGCATTCCACGTGTAATTAACGGTCTGGGTATTGCCATCGTTTCCACTTCTCGTGGATTGATGACGGACAAAGAAGCCCGTCAGATGAACGTAGGTGGTGAAGTAATATGTTTCGTGTCTTAATAATAAAAAAATTACGTCGATAAAATGTCACGTGTAGGAAAAAATCCAATCCCATTACCTGGTGGAGTACAGGTATCTGTTAGCGGCCTTGATGTCGTTGTTAAAGGACCAAAAGGAACTTTAACACAAACTGTAGCTGATGGTATTGAAGTAAAAGTAGAAACTGATCAAGTTGTATTGAGCAGAGCTACCGAGCAAAAACGTCATCGCGCTTTACATGGTTTGTATCGTGCCTTAATCAATAACATGGTTGTAGGTGTATCTACCGGTTTTAAAGTGGAACAAGAATTAGTAGGTGTGGGTTACCGTGCTACCAATCAAGGAAATCTTCTTGATATGGTGTTAGGATATTCCCATCACGTAGTTTTTGATATTCCAACTGAAATCAAAGTAGCTACTCGCCAAGATAAAGGACAAAATCCAATCATCACGTTGGAAAGTCATGACAAGCAATTGTTAGGTCAGGTAGCTGCCCGTATTCGCTCACTCCGTACTCCTGAGCCTTACAAAGGAAAAGGTATTAAGTTCGTAGGTGAACAACTTCGTAGAAAAGCTGGTAAGTCAGCATCTAAAAAATAATTAATTAATAGGAAAGTTTCCAATTTATCATGCAAGATAAAAAACTCGTACGCCGCAAAAAGATTCGCTCTCGCATTCGTAAAATAGTTACGGGCACGGCTGAACGTCCAAGATTGTCAGTATTCAGAAGTAACAAGTCGATCTACGCACAGTTGATTGATGATGTGAATGGACACACAATCGCAGCAGCTTCTTCCCGTGAAGGTGGAGTAGATGCAAAATCTAACAAAGTTGAACAAGCTACCTCTGTAGGGAAAATCGTTGCAGAAAAAGCAAAAGCAGCTGGAATCACTGCAGTAACCTTCGATCGTGGCGGTTATTTATATCATGGACGTATCAAAGCTTTGGCTGATGGTGCACGTGAAGCAGGTCTACAATTCTAATTCGAACCGATAGTTTACGAAATATCAAATGATTCAAAACAGCAAACGCGTAAAGTCAACCGATACTGAACTCCACGATAAACTGGTGTCTGTAAATCGTGTTACAAAAGTGACCAAAGGTGGTCGCGCTTTTGGATTCGCTGCCATCGTGGTAGTAGGAGATGAGAAAGGTGTAGTTGGACACGGTCTCGGAAAAGCAAAAGAAGTAACGAATGCCGTTACGAAAGCAATCGATGACGCTAAGAAAAACTTAGTACGCATTCCGATCAGAAAAGGAACTGTTCCGCATGAGCAGGATGGTAAGTTTGGTGGAGCACGTGTGTTCCTAAAGCCTGCCTCTCCCGGTACTGGTGTAATTGCAGGTGGTGCGATGCGTTCGGTTTTAGAAAGCGTTGGAATTACCGATGTACTTGCTAAGTCAAAAGGATCTTCAAATCCACATAACGTAGTAAAAGCAACCATCGATGCCTTGTTGAAAATGCGTGATGCACATGCAGTAGCTCAACAAAGAAATGTTGATATCAGTAAAGTATTTAACGGATAATATCAAAGAATTTACAAAATGGAAATGATATCTATCACCCAGATAAAAAGCGGAATTAATCGCCCAGAAAATCAAAAGCGTACATTGAAAGCGCTTGGATTAAGTATGAATAAAACAGTCGAAATGAAATCATCACCTCAACTTACAGGGATGTTATCAAAGGTGACTCACTTGGTTCGTATTGTAAAAAAATAAGTATCTACCGATTAAGAGAAATAAACAGAGATTATGGATTTGAGCAATCTTAAACCAGCAAATGGTTCTACCAAGAATCGCAAGCGTATTGCACGCGGTACCGGTTCCGGTCGTGGTGGTACATCTACACGTGGTCACAAAGGTGCGGCTTCACGAAGTGGATATAGCCGTAAAATCGGATTCGAAGGAGGTCAAATGCCCCTTCAACGCCGTCTTCCGAAATTCGGATTTACAAATATTAATCGTGTGGAGTTTGCCGGTATTAACTTGGACACACTACAACGTATTGCTGATGAACATGGCGTAAGCACATTTGATCAACAAGTATTTATTGAGCGTGGACTTGTTTCCAAAAACGACCTTATCAAGATTCTAGGTCGTGGTGAGTTATCAGCGAAATTGAATGTGACTGCACATGCATTTTCTGCTACAGCTGCTGCCGCTATTGAAAAAGCAGGTGGCGCAACGTCAACTATTGAAAGAAAAGGTGGACCCCTCAAAACCATCTAATAAGAATATATGAAGAACTTCATACAGACCATACAAAACATATTTAAGATTGATGACCTTCGTTCAAGGATCGTTAATACTTTATTGTTCCTCCTCGTTTATCGTTTGGCGGCACATGTGGTATTACCCGGTATTGATCCCACGCAATTGGCAGGTCTTCGGGAACAAACGTCTGGCGGTATATTAGGTTTGTTAGATGCTTTCTCAGGTGGTGCGTTTTCGCAAGCCTCAGTAGTAGCATTAGGAATCATGCCTTATATCTCTGCTTCGATCGTAGTTCAACTTTTAGGGATTGCAGTTCCTTATTTCCAAAAATTGCAAAAGGAAGGTGAAAGTGGTCGTAAGAAGTTGAATCAAATTACTCGTATTTTAACGGTTATCGTCGTTATTTTCCAAGCTCCAGGTTATTTAATTAACTTGAAGGCTCAAGCGCCGGGTGCTATTATAGCATATACCAATCCGGATATTATTTCTCCCGCATTCTTTATGTTCATGGCTACGTTAATTATTATAGCGGGAACATTATTCATCATGTGGTTGGGTGAGCGCATCACCGAAAAAGGAATTGGTAATGGTATTTCTTTAATCATCATGACGGGTATCATCGCGCGTTTGCCATTCGCATTACGTGATGAATTCTTATCTCGTTTGAATGAGCAAGGTGGCGGACTCGTTATCTTCTTAATTGAAATGGTAGCCTTATTCCTGGTTGTAGTTTCTGTGATTCTTTTAGTACAAGGAACTCGAAAAATTCCAGTTCAGTTTGCCAAGAAGATTGTAGGTAACAAACAATACGGTGGCGTTCGTCAATACATTCCGCTTAAAGTAAATGCTGCTGGTGTAATGCCGATTGTATTTGCTCAAGCTATCATGTTTATCCCTGCTTACATTGCACAGTTCTTCCCAGAATCAGCTTCGTGGCAAGGTTTCGCAGCACAAATTACTGACTTCACTTCTGTGTTGTATAATGTTGTGTTTGCATCGATGATTATCATCTTTACTTACTTCTATACTGCTATCTCGGTAAATCCAAGTCAAATGGCAGATGATATGAAGAAGAATGGTGGATTTGTTCCCGGTGTTAAACCAGGAAGAAAAACATCAGAATTCATTGATGATATTATGTCCAAAATTACATTGCCTGGATCTATCTTCCTTGCCTTGGTAGCGATTCTACCTTCGTTTGCGAATATGGCTGGGGTGAATAGTAATTTTGCTCAATTCTACGGCGGTACTTCGTTGCTGATTGTAGTAGGAGTAGTGTTGGATACTTTACAGCAAATTGAGAGTCATCTCTTGATGCGTCACTACGATGGTCTGATGAAATCAGGTCGTATTAAAGGACGTTCTGCTGCTGGAGTAACAGCATAATTACAATTGAATTAAAAATGAGCGGCGGTACTATAGTGTACAAGACAGCAGAGGAGATAGAGTACATCCGCAATAGTTCTTTACTTGTTGGCAAGACATTGGCTGAAGTAGCCAAAAATCTAAAACCCGGTGTAACCACATTGTCATTGGACGCATTAGCTGAAAAGTTTATTCGTGATCATGGCGCAACACCATCCTTCAAAGGTTATCATGGATTCAAGCATACGCTTTGTATCTCGGTAAACGAAGAAATTGTTCACGGCATGCCTGGAGCAAGAGTCATCAAAGAAGGGGATGTGGTTTCAGTGGACTGCGGTGCATTTATGAATGGATATCACGGGGATTCGGCTTATACGTTTCCTATTGGTGAAGTGAATGAAGACACCTTGCAGTTGTTGCGCGTAACTAAGACTTCCTTAATCAAGGGAATCGAACAAGCCAAAGTGGGAAACCGAATTGGCGATGTTAGCGCTGCGATCCAAGGATACGCTGAAAAAAATGGTTACGGTGTGGTGAGAGAGTTAGTGGGACATGGAATTGGAAAACAATTGCATGAAAAACCAGAGGTTGCTAATTATGGAAAACGAGGTTCGGGTCCTCAGCTAAAAGCTGGAATGACTATCGCCATCGAGCCCATGATCAACAGAGGTACTCGCAGCATTATTCAAATGAAAGATGGATGGACATTAATCACAGGAGATCGAAAGCCCTCCGCGCATTTTGAACATACCATTGCAATTACAGAGGCAGGTCCCGATATATTAAGTACCTACTCGTACATTGAACTTGCCATCGAAGAAAATAGTTACATAACAGAGAAAATAGAAACACTCGCCTGATCAAATGTCAAAGCAACCTGCCATCGAACAAGACGGCACGATTACAGAAGCACTCTCCAATGCAACGTTCCGCGTTGAATTAGAGAATGGACACGAAATCATCGCACACATCAGTGGAAAAATGAGGATGCATTACATCAAAATTCTTCCCGGTGATAAAGTGAAAGTGGAGATGTCTCCATACGATCTATCAAAAGGAAGAATAACGTATCGTTATAAATAATCCGTTCACGGAAAACTAAGATTAAAAATGAAAGTACGCCCATCACTTAAAAAACGCAGCGCAGAATGCAAAATCGTGCGTCGCAAAGGTCGCTTGTATGTGATCAACAAAAAGAACCCACGTTTTAAAATGCGTCAAGGGTAATAAATTTAAGTTTAACTAATAGAAATTACGTCAGATAATGGCTCGTATATCTGGTATTGATTTACCAAAAAATAAAAGAGGTGAGATAGGTCTCACTTACATCTATGGCATCGGTCGTTCGGCTGCCCAAAAGATCCTAACTACTGCCGGTGTTGATTTCAACAAGAAGGTGAATGAATGGAATGATGATGAATTGACTGCAATTCGTACCATCATCAATGACAACTTCCGTGTGGAAGGAGCATTGCGTTCAGAAACTCAGTTGAACATTAAGCGCTTGATGGACATCGGTAGCTACCGTGGTATTCGTCATCGTTCGGGTTTACCTGTTCGTGGACAACGCACAAAAAATAATACACGTACTCGTAAGGGTAAGCGTAAAACAGTTGCCAACAAGAAAAAGGTAACTAAATAATCTTTAATTAACTTATTTAATATAGACGTTCTGACCCATGGCTAAAACAACAAAAGCCGTAAAGAAAAGAGTAGTGAAAGTTGAGGCGACCGGCGAGGCGCATATCAATGCTACTTTTAACAACATCATTATAAGCCTTACGAACAACAGTGGCCAAGTAATTTCTTGGGCTTCTGCTGGTAAGATGGGCTTTCGTGGATCTAAGAAAAACACACCTTATGCTGCTCAGCTTGCTGCAGCAGACTGTTCGAAAGTGGCTTTTGAAGCTGGCCTTCGTAAGGTAAAAGTGTTTGTAAAAGGTCCAGGATCTGGCAGAGAGTCAGCCATCCGTACTATACATAACTCTGGAGTGGAAGTAACAGAAATCATTGACATTACTCCCATCCCTCATAACGGTTGCCGCCCTCCAAAGCGTCGTCGTATCTAATTCTTGAAAGGTCAAACTAAGATTAAGTAATTAAATAAAATGGCAAGATATATAGGCCCCAAGACCAGAATCTCTCGGAAATTTCGCGAGCCGATTTTCGGTCCTGACAAAAATTTCGAAAAGCGTAATTATCCTCCTGGACAACATGGGAATAGTAAGAAGCGCGCAAAAGTTTCTGAATATTCAACTCAGTTGATGGAGAAGCAAAAGGTGAAGTACATGTACGGAATCCTCGAGCGTCAATTCGCGAAAATTTTCGATAAAGCGAATCGTATGGATGGTATCACAGGTGAAAACTTGTTGAAGCTAATCGAATCACGCTTAGATAATGTAGTGTATCGCTTAGGACTTTCTTCAAGTCGTTCGGGTGCACGTCAATTGGTTTCTCATCGTCACATCACTGTGAATGGTAAGTTGGTAAATATCCCTTCTTACACATTGCGTTCTGGAGATGTAGTAGGCGTTCGTGAAAAATCAAAATCACTAGAAACCATTGCCGATTCATTAGCATCTCGTATGGCTAAGTACGGTTGGTTAGAGTGGGATGGAAGCCAAATGGCAGGTAAATTCATTAATCCTCCAGCTCGTGAAGAACTCACTGAGAACATCAAGGAGCAGTTGATTGTCGAATTGTACTCTAAGTAATCCTTGAAAGTCGTGGCCTAGTAGAAGCCCTTAATTCTATAATAATTATATAGTAAACTATAAACAAATATAACTCACATGGCGATATTAGCTTTTCAGCAACCGGACAAAGTGATCATGAATCATTCGACCGAAACATTCGGTCAGTTCGAATTCCGTCCGCTAGAACCGGGATACGGAATAACCGTTGGAAATGCACTGCGTAGAATCCTACTCAGTTCCTTAGAAGGCTTTGCCATCACTTCTATTAAAGTTGGCGGAGTTGATCATGAATTCTCAACAATTAAAGGTGTAATTGAAGATGTAACCGAAATGATTTTGAACTTGAAGCAAGTGCGTTTCAAGCAACAAATTGAAGGTACTGACTCAGAAAAAGTACACGTGATGGTGAACGGTAAAGAAACATTTACCGCTGGCGATATTGCAAAACATACTACGGCATTCCAAGTCTTAAATCCTGATTTCGTGATTTGCAACATGGATCCTTCGGTGAAATTGCAATTGGATATTACGATCGAAAAAGGTCGCGGTTATGTTCCTTCTGAAGAGAACAAAACAGCAACAGCACCCATCGGCACTATCTTCTTAGACGCGATTTACACACCAATCAGAAACGTAAAGTATTTCATCGAGAACTATCGTGTTGAGCAAAAAACCGATTACGAAAAGTTAGTGGTTGAAATTACTTCTGATGGATCTGTGCATCCGAAAGAAGCATTGAAAGATGCAGCTGAAATCTTGATTCATCATTTCATGTTGTTTAGCGACGAGAAGATTACCTTGGAGTCGAAGCCTAAGCAAGTGACGGAAGAATTAGATGAGACGACTCTTCATATGCGTCAGTTATTAAAAACAAAATTAGTAGACATGGATTTAAGTGTTCGTGCTCTAAATTGTTTGAAAGCTGCCGATGTAGAAACGTTAGGCGACTTAGTAAGCTACACCAAAGCTGACTTATTAAAGTTCCGCAATTTCGGTAAGAAGTCATTAACAGAATTAGAAGAATTAGTTCGCAGTAAGAACTTAAACTTCGGAATGAATATCGCTAAATACGGTATTGATAACGATTAATTAAATATAAATAAATCGCTTAGAGCGAAGATTATAATAACACGAATACAACATGCGTCACGGTAAAAAACACAATCACCTCGGCCGTACTACGAGTCATAGAGTTGCTATGTTAAGCAATTTAGCTATTTCTCTTATTACACATAAACGTATATTTACTACAGTAGCAAAGGCGAAGGCTTTGCGTGTATATGTAGAGCCTCTTATTACAAAGTCTAAAGACGACACTACACATTCACGTCGAGTGGTTTTCTCTTACTTACAAAGTAAAGATGCCGTGAGCGAATTATTTCGTGACGTAAGTGTTAAGATTGCTGATCGTCCGGGTGGATACACTCGTATCATTAAAGTAGGTAATCGTCCTGGTGACGCTGCTGAAATGGCGATGATCGAATTAGTAGACTACAACGAGAACATGCTTAAAGAGAAAACAGGTAAGAAAGGTGCAGCAAAAGCAACGACTCGTCGTAGTCGCGCCAAGAAAGCCGATCCAAAAGCAGGCGATGCTCCAGCGGCTGAAAGTACAGACGCGGCAGAATAATTTCTCAAAACATACCCTTAAAAGCGAGGCGAACATTTTGTTCGCCTCGCTTTGCGTTTAGCGAATAAATTTTAGGAAGCATATAGTTCATAGCCTCTCCCTAACCCTCTAGAGGAATAGCTTAGTTTTTAACGAATAAATTTTAGTAGGCATAGAGTTTAAGCATCTCCCCCTGGCCCCATCTCCAAAGGCGAGGGGGGAGCTATAAAAAGAATTAGCATCGCAAATTAGCTTCGAGAAATTTAGCGACTTAAACTTTGCGGCTTAGCGAGAAAATTTAGCGAAGCGCAGCCTCGCGACGGGCTTGAATGACCGATGTATCGGATACAGAGCAATTGTTCCGTCTCATTCAATCTATACCATCTCCGAAAACAGAGCCCTTTAACTGATTTTATTTTCAGAAAATGCTTTATCTGCAATTATAAATCCCCTTATTTTTCACAGATCGCTTGTATTGAAAATATAATTAATTTTATACTGGTTTCCATGAGTCTATTTTGTCGGTAACCAAGCTAAAGTAGTTCTAAAGATAATATCAAAGAATCTACCAACAAGCTAAATAACTTTCTACAAAAATAAATTTTTAAAATATGCCCTTTATAAAAGTTTACATCCATTTTGTGTGGAGCACAAAAAACCGAGTTCCCTATTTAGATTCAAAAGAATTAAGATTGAAAGTCTGGACTCACATGTACGATAATGCCAAGAAAAAAGGAATCTTCATCGATTTTGTAAATGGCTATTCCGACCATTGTCATTGCTTAGTTTCGATGCGAATGAATCAAACCATGATGGATGTCATGAAATTAATCAAAGGTGAATCGTCCTTTTGGATTAATAAACATGGATTAACCAAATACAAATTTGAATGGCAAGATGCATACTATGCTGTATCAGTATCGGAATCCAGTATTGAAAGAGTGAGGAATTACATCAAGAATCAAGAAGAGCATCATCGAAAGAAAA
>CAIXTT010000138.1 GCA_903922455.1 uncultured Bacteroidota bacterium
AGTGGATTAGAATTAGGCAAAGACATTCAAATCAATTATACAGGACTACGACCTGGCGAAAAACTTTTTGAAGAGCTTTTAGCGAATGAAGAAAATACTTTACCTACCCATCACAAAAAAATAATGATTGCGAAAGTAAAGTCTTATCCGTTTGATTTTGTATCTGCAGAAATTGATGGCTTGATTGAATTATTCAATTCACAAAACAATGAGGCAATTGTAACCAAGATGAAAAAGATTGTACCCGAATTCCTCAGTAAGAATTCAGAATATGAGCGTCTCGACAAAGAATTATCGAATTAATTTTCTATCCGTGAATGGTTTCTTTTTTTCCGAAATCTTGAATAATTTTTCCTTCCATCTCTAACCATTCCTCCCATCTTGCCTCCGCATCTTCTTGCCCTGCATATTGACGAGCAAATCCTAAGAAAACAGTATAATGATTCGCCTCACTGATCATTAACTCATGATAAAATTTTTTTAAATCTTCGTCATTGATGTTTTCAGAAAGCACTTTAAATCGTTCACAACTTCTTGCTTCAATCATGGCAGAGAAAAACAATCGGTCTAATAGTTGTTGCTCTCTATTCCCACCTTTTCGCATAAAATCATAAAGTCGATTTACATATTCATCCTTTCGTTCACGTCCCAATACAAATCCTCGTTCCAACAATTTATCATGCACCATTCGAAAATGTTGGATTTCTTCCTCTGCTATCGCCAAGATTGCACTTACTAAATCACTTTTATCTGGATTCTTTATGACAATGGTAATCGCATTGGTAGCAGCTTTCTGTTCACAATAGGCATGATCAGTCAAAATTTCCTCAATATTTCCCTCTACAATATTTACCCATCGAGGATCCGTTGCTAATTTCAATCGAAACATATTTTTCTAATTAGTACTTTAATAAATTTTCAAAAGCTACCTTTACTTTATCTGCGTTGGGCAGCATTGTTGCTTCCAACGTTGAATTCAATGGAATTGCTGGCAAATTTTCAGCACCAATAACACGAACTGAGGCATCTAATGATTGGAAACAGGCTTCTTGAATTCTTCCTGCTAAAGCTTGCGCGAAGGAATTAAAAACTGGCTCCTCGGTTACAACCATACACTTTCCATGTTTCCTTACGGAATTAAAAATGGTTTCTGTATCGATTGGATTCAATGTTCGCAAGTCAATTATTTCTACTTGACCAGGAAAATCTTTCGCTGCATTTCTCGACCAATACACTCCCATTCCGTAAGTAATTACGCTGATGGTTGCTAAATCATTTTTAGCATCCACTTCTTGAACGATGCGAGCTTTACCCAATGGTAAAATATAATCTTCAGAGGGTTCAACCGTTCTAGCTTCTTCCGTGCCCTTTATTTTGGACCAATACAACCCTTTATGCTCTAGCATTACCACAGGATTCGGATCATAATACGCGGCTTTCATCAATCCTTTTAAATCAGCGCCCGTAGACGGATAACAAATTTTTATTCCACGAATATTCGTCAATACACTTTCAACACTCGAAGAATGGTAAGGTCCGCCACTACCGTATGCGCCTATGGGAACTCTAATGATACAACTGATTGGCCATTTTCCATTTGTCAAATAACAGGATCTACTCACCTCTGTAAAAAGCTGGTTGAGTCCTGGCCAAATATAATCTGCAAACTGAACTTCTACAATGGGTTTACATCCTGAGACACTCATTCCGACGGTACTTCCCACGATAAATGCTTCTTGAATGGGTGTATTAAAAACACGATGGTCACCAAATTTTTGAGCGAGTGTAGCAGCTTCTCTGAACACTCCACCCAATCTACCTCCCACATCTTGTCCATACAACAAACATTCTGGATGCTTGCTCATTAACTCCTGTATTGCGAATAAGGCACAATCTACCATTAATTTTGGTTCTGCTCCCGCTGGACTTCGCACCCCTAATTCTTCTAGAACCGGTGTTGGTGCAAATTCGTGCGTAAACAAATCTTCAGGTCTGGGATTCTCCGCTTTCATGGCTTCTTCAAAATCACCTCTTACCGTTGTGTATGCCAATGCTTCCATCTCTTCTAAATCAGCAACAGAAATTCCCATCTGCAATAACTCCTTACGCAATTTCGGCAATGGATCTCGTTTAGCAGCTTCCTCTAAATCGTCACGATACCATTCCTTACGAACACCGGATGTATGATGATTTAAGAGTGGAACTTCGGCATGCACTAAATAGGGACGCGGATTCGTTCGCATGGAAGAAATAATTCCATTCAACGTTTCATAGCATTGAAAAAAATCAGTTCCATCAATAGAAACTGCTTCAATCCCTTTAAAACCTTTTGCATATTCAAATGCATTCATTGCCCTGGTCTCTGCAGCTGTTGCAGAAATATCCCAACCATTATCCTGCACAATGTAAATAATTGGAAATTGTTTTAAGGCAGCCATCTGAAATGCTTCTGCAACTTCTCCTTCTGTAACACATGCATCACCCAGCGAACAAATCACAATGGGTAAATCATCATTCTTCTCCAATAAGCCTTGCTTCAATAAATATTGAATACCCATGGCTACACCTGTAGTTGGTATTGCTTGCATTCCGGTAGCAGAACTTTGGTGCGGAATTTTTGGAAATCCTTTACGATTCAAACTCGGATGACAATAATAGGTTCTTCCACCTGAAAATGGATCGTCGCGCTTTGCCAGTAATTGCAACATCAATTCATAAGGACGCATCCCGATGGCAAGCAACATACTGTCGTCACGATAATAGGCACTTAAATAATCTTGTTCCTTTAATAAAAGTCCTGTTGCTAACTGAATTGCCTCATGACCACGAGAAGTGGCATGTACATATTTTGAAGTGATCTGTACTTTTTCTTCGTAAAGCACAGTCATTTCCTTCGCTGTGCACATCAAACGATATGCTTTTAATAACAATTCAGCACTTAATCCCGCTTTCATAGTAATCGTTTCAGAGAGTGACATTCTGCAAAAATAGCAAATGATAAGGCTCAAAACATTGGAATTAACAACTTAAAAAATTCGCACAAGACATCAAACTCAACTAATAGCTTAAGTATCGATTAATCAAATTAGTACGGCTGATCACGCCACATTATTCAACTTGAATATTTTATTGATTGCACGTTGTAAAAAGGTGAAAAACCTGATCTCATCGCTCTGCACTTATGCCTCATAGCTAATCAACATAGTTAAGCCAATAAAGAAAAACATTGAACTAAATCTATCGAAATTGAATTGTACTTAACCATCTAACTTCTATTTCAAATTTTGATGACAAAAGTGCCAAGCTAAGTGGAATTTAAATTAAGCTATTAACATAGCTGCGTGTAAAATTCGAACTCTCTCTTAGAAAACGAATACGAAAGTGGAGCTAATTTTACTTAATTACTCCCCTATAAAATTATGATTGAAATAAATAAAGAAAAGTACTCGGCCAAATACTTTCCAGCCGACATTAGTCATTTTACGCAAGAAGGTCAACTCCTGTATTTTTATGCTACTGACACGGTTTTAGAAGTAAAAATATTTTCTGATAAAATTGTGCGATTCCGTTATGCTCCTGACGGGACCTTTCAACGCGACTTTTCTTATGCACTGGTAGAAAATGTTCCTATGCAAAAAGCGAATCTTTCTGTTTATGAAGATCGACATAAATTTGATTTGATGACTGAAAGTTTGGTGATTCAGATTTACAAAAAGAATTTGAAAATAAATATACTGGATAGAAAATACAATGTCATTTGTGAAGATGAGTTAGGCTATCATTGGCAACATTATATTAAGAAGGGCGGGAAAATTAATTACTGTTCCAAAAAAATTCAAGAAGGTGAAGTGTTTTTCGGAATGGGAGACAAGCCGATGGAATTAAATCTAAAAGGCAAGCGAATTGAAAATTACGGTGCTGATACGTATGGATTTAAAAAAGACCAAGATCCCATCTACAAAAATATTCCATTCTACATGGGATTACATAACGACATTGGTTATGGAATTTTTTTCGATAACACTTTCCGTACCATTTTCGATTTTGGAAAAGAGCAATTTGATGTTTGTAGCTATTGGGCGCGTGGTGGAGAGATGAATTATTATTTTATCTATGGTCCACAGTTAACGAATGTAGTTGAGCAATATGCTGGATTAACGGGCACTCCAGAAATGCCTCCACTTTGGGTGTTAGGATATCATCAATGTAAATGGAGCTATTATCCAGAAAAGCAAGTAAGAGAAATTGCACAGGAGTTTAGAGATCGCGGAATTCCATGCGATGCTATTTATCTAGACATTGACTATATGGAAGGATTTCGTTGCTTTACATGGAGCAAAGAAGGATTTCCAAAGCCATCCAAATTATTGGGCGACTTAGCAGAGAAAGGATTTAAGACGGTTTTAATTATTGATCCAGGAATTAAAATTGATCCGGAATATTGGGTATATCAAGAAGGAATTAAGAATGGATTTTTCTGTAAACGTGCAGATGGTGAATTGATGGTGGGAGATGTTTGGCCTGGCGCTTGTAATTTCCCGGACTACACTAATCCTGATGTGCGCCGATGGTGGAGTGGATTATTTGAAGAGTTAATTCGTCAAGGAGTACGTGGCGTTTGGAATGACATGAATGAGCCTGCGGTTTTTGAGATTGGCACTTTCCCTGAAGATGTTCGACACGATTACGATGGGGATCCATGCAGCCATCGCAAAGCACATAATGTTTACGGCATGCAAATGACACGAGCAACACAAGAGGGAATTAAGAAATTTTTATATCCTAATCGACCCTTTGTAATTACACGTTCATGTTATGCAGGTGCGCAGCGATATAGTTCTGTTTGGACAGGTGATAATATTGCAACATGGGAGCATTTGTGGATTGCAAATATGCAAATACAAAGATTGGCCATGTCGGGGATTTCATTTGCGGGTTCTGATGTTGGCGGATTCATTGGTAATCCGGATGGAGAGCTTTATGTAAGATGGTTGCAGATGGCGGTATTTCATCCATTCTGCAGAACCCATTCTGCGGGAAATGATCAAGGTGCCGAACCACAAGAGCCTTGGTCTTTTGGACAAAAATTTGAATTTATTGCCAAAAAGTTCATCAACTTACGTTATCAACTGCTCCCCTATATTTATACTACATTCTGGCAAAATTCCCAGTATGGCACTCCCATGATTCGACCACTTGTTATGACAGAACAAGCCGACACAGAAGCATTATATCGGACGGATCAATATATGTTTGGCGATAAAATAATGGTGGCGCCGGTACATTTACCAGGAGCAGAAACACGTTTGGTATATATTCCTAAAGGGAGATGGTATAATTTCTGGAATGACGATTTAGAGATTGGAGGAAAAGAAATAGAAGTTGATGCCCCGCTCGACAAAATGCCTTTATTTGTAAAAGAAGGATCTGTTATTGCAAATTATCCAAAAATGCAATATGTTGGAGAAATTCCAATTACCGAATTAACACTCCACATCTATTTTACAAAAATTGTACAAACAAGTCATTTGTACGAAGATGCAGGAGACTATTACGGATACAGAAACGGGCAATTCAACATCAAAAAGTTTGTAGTAACCCAAAAGAGAGGGCACTTCAAAATATTCCAAACCATCAGTGGAAACTTCGAGCCTACTTACTTACATTACAAAATTGTTTTACATGGAGTACCAGAAAACATCAATGAATTTGAAGTTGATGGAAAAGTACATAGAATCACGAAAAGACATACTCAGTTGGCGGTTGTAAAATTTAGAACGAGCGCATACTTTAAAGAAATTTCGTTGAAGTTATAATTCAAATTAAACATCTTAAAAAATAAAAAATGCCTCAGGTTCCTGAGGCATTTTTTTATTGATATACTATAATAATATTATTCAACCACAATTCTCATTTGAGCCTTACTATTCTCACTTTGAGCAATCAAGATGTATGTTCCCGATAAATAAGGAGACATATCCCATTTCATTTGATTTAATCCTTCTTCAGCAGCAAAACTTTCATCCTTTATTATTCTACCCATTAAATCAACCAATACCATTCTATAGTTTTCGGTTTTAACAGCAGTGAAAGAAACATTTAACAAACCACTAGTTGGATTTGGATAAGCTTCCATTCCAAATTCGTTCATATCAGATACTTCACCAAAGCGAGGGCAGTTAACAGCTATTACATTTTTAGTTTTACTGCTTCCGGCTGCACAAGAATTTATTCCCTTCGCTTTTATCGCCTTTGTTCCTGCAGTAGAAACAAACTTAACATTTATTGATGTTGTACCTTGACCACCCTGAATTAACACAGTACTTGGCACTGTCCAAGTGTAGGAATTTGCACCATATAATGGAGCAATCGAATAATTTGCATTACTACCAATACAACCTGAATCTGGACCCAATATAACAGCTGGTGTAGCCGGTTTAGAATTAATGGTTAGACTGCGGTCTGTTCCTGATGCACAAGCATTTTTAGATGCAACATACAACGTTGTTGTAGTAGCAAAGCTAGGCCAAGTAATAGTGACAATAGTATCGGGAATAATTACTGGTGATGGCATTCCATTAATTAAAACACCCGCTAATAAACATTTCCAACGATAACTCGTAGCGCCAGCAACGGGTTTTATATAATACACCTCTGTACCACCACAAACACCAAATTTATTTCCAACAATACTTAAAGGAGTTGCTGGAGCTGTGGTTCTTCGACTTATTGCTAATTTAGTTTCAGGGCCTAAACCAACACAATTTCCGCCTTTCACACGCAGCGTATCGCCATTATAAGCAGCACCAAAAACTACAACTACAGAAGTATTCGTTGTTTGAAAAGAAGCACTTGAACCATTTATGGTAGCTCCTACTGGAGGTGTCCAAATATAATAATCTGCAGTTCCTATAGCGGTGAAAGAATAAGTAAATGTTTCGTTTCGACATGCTGAAATCTCTCCTTTAATTGTGCCAATTGCTCCTGGAACCGTCGTTCTTAATTTTACATTCGTACAAACGGTAAAAGATCCACAACCTGAAGAAATGGTAACGCAAACGTTTCCAGCTTGACCAGTACTTGGCCAATTCGCAGCAATGCTATTCGTCCCTTGCCCACTTGCAATAACTACACTGGTAGGAACCGACCACAAATAAGTTACTCCTGCTTGTGATGGCACTGAGAATACAACACCATTTACTGGTCGACATACACCTGTAGTACCTGACATAACTTGGGGCGATACAGCACTTGGAAAGAAAATAAACATCGTATCCTTATGAGCAAGACAAGGTCCAGCGCCATCGGGGTCATTCGTCGTTAAAATTAATCTTACTTGTCCGGTTGCTATATCTTGCGCTGAAGGATTATAGCTTGCATTTAATGCATTAACATTGGGTGAAAATCCTCCTGATCCATTTCCACTCCAGAAAGCAGAAGTCGCACTTCCTGATATTGAACCAGCTAGTTGAACGGCACCAGACGTACATGACGTAATATTACCACCCGTATTTGCAAACGCAGGTGACGAACAATTAGAACAATTAACTATGGTTACTAATGCTGTATCGGAAACCACACATCCACCAGGACCTGAATAAGTATAGGTTAATATTTTTGTCCCCAAACCAGCCGCAGCAGGATTAAAGATATTATTGCTCACGCCTTGTCCAGAATATACTCCACCGGTAGGGGTAGCGGTATTCAACGTAAAAGGAGCGGTAGTTAAACAAATATTTCCAAGAGTATTAAACACCACTACAGGCAATTGATTTACTTGAAATACTTCTGAGGCTGAATCCACACATCCTGGAGCAAAAGTGACCGTATAAGTTATGGTTTGAGTTCCTACTGAAGGGTCAAATTGTCCAGCACTTACTCCCACTCCACTATAAACTCCTCCAGCAGGTGATCCTCCTGTTAAATTTACATTAGGTGCAGTGACGCATACTGCATTAAACGGATTTAATGAAACTGTTTGTTGGTTAACTACTGTTATCGTTATAGAATTATTAGCAGTTCCACCACATGCAGCATCACTCATACTCACCATAGAGTAAGTAGTTGTAGCAGCTGGACTCAACAACAATTGATAAGGATTCTGAGAAGTTGTAACGGGAAAATTTGTATTAGTTGAATTGTTTTTATAAGTAAATGTATAAGGTGCAACTCCAGTAAAAGTTACGGGTACAGTTGCTGTATTCCCACTACAAATAACTTGATTTGGTGCAAATGCTGCTGTAGGATTTGCACACTGATCTGCTAAGCAAATATTAAAAGTGCCATCCGTCAACGTATCGGACCAAACACGAATGATATAATCGGCTTGTGGGTTTAATCCACTAAACACATACGCTCCATTTGCAGGAGAATAGCAGTTAATCTCAAATCCTCCACACTCAAATAGTAATTGAGCTTTTAATGTAGTAGCGGTACCTTTTGAAATAGTCATTACTATATTATCAAGGTTGCCTGTGTTAAAGACAAACCAAACATCCCTTTTTGTTCCTGTATCACACGTTGCTCCATCACCACTTGGTGTGGCGAAAGAATTTGAAAATGTTAAAGCAGATGCAGGACATGAAAGAGGAGCTCCAACTGTTAAACGAACTGCAGAAATACACTCGTCATTTATAGGCGGTAATGGACATGCAGTTGTTTTATAAACACAAAGATTAGCGGTACCTGTAGTGGTTAGACTATACGTCCAAATTCGAATATAATAAGTTTGACCAGCTACATATTCATTTTGACAAAGTGAAATTTCAGGCATGGCTCCATTCACATCATCCGCACATTTCATCATCATAGAACCTCCGCCGGGACATCCATTCCATACTTCCATAACCCAATCGTTCGCAGTACCAGCGGTAGTAGTTAACACTAACTTATTTCCACCAGTTGGTGCAACAAACTTAAACCATGTATCATCATTTGCGCCGTTTCCATTGATATCAGAACAAAACGCATTAGGACCATTTGATGATACTCCAGAAGTTACGGTCGTAAAATTACAAACGCCTAAATTATTTGCGACGCTAATTAATGGAGCCGTACTACATTCTTCACCAATAGTACCCGTTTTAAAAACAATAGGCCCTACCACTGAACTATTTCCGTTTGCACCGCAATTTTGATAAACATAATAGTGGTAAGAAGAATTTGATGTTAAACCATTAATTTGAACTCCTGAGTTTACACCATTTAATTGAGTTCCTGCTCCTGGAGTAAATCCTACTGCCCCATACTCCACATTAAAATTACTTCCTCCCCCTATCACAGTCCAGTTAAGGGTAGAAGATGTTTGTGTACTAAAAGAATAAGAAGCATTTTGAGGTGCTGCGCAAATCGCTGGAGCAAATCGATAGGTTAATCCTGTAGGAGGCAATAAAGAACCTGAGAAAGTACATGTAGCGACATTAGAAGTAGCATTCGTTGAAGAAATCCAAGTACTCGTACCGCTGATTACTTCACGATTCTTTACATTAGTAGGGAATCCATTATTCGCACCTCTCAAACCAACTTGACAAGTACTGCTTGCAAAGGCTCCATTGCAATCATATACAAACTCAATAGCATTTGAAGTTTCACTTAATCGAACTTGGAAATTTAAAACCGGTCCAAAAGTGGTACCACTTGTATTGAAAGTTTTAAAATTTTTCCATTGTACAACAAAGGTTCTATTTGGAGTTGTACCTAATATTTGATATCTAATTTCTCCAGTTTGAGTAGGCACTCCCGTAAAAAAATATGCATTCAAGTTACGACCCATTGGAGAAGCCGCTCCCAGATAGGCAGTGGTTGCTGATATAGGCGTATAACCTGTTGTTGATCCACTAGCGGCTGGAAAAGTTGTACCGAATGTTAAAAAACCGTTTGAACTAACTTTACAGCCCGTATAATTACTATTGTCATAATTAAAATTAAAAGGAATCGTTCCATCAGGAATATTATAAATAACATCATCTAGAGAAGCTGCACCAGTTGTTCCAGTGGCAGTCGCGACAACTCCCCCCCCTGTGATGGCAGTATACGTTCCTGTAGATTGAGTAAAATTGTAAGCGCTCACTTGAGCCTTTGCAATAAAAGAAGATAGGAGCAGCAGTAGTATGATAATTGGCTGCTTTTTGAATGTAGAACGATGTTTCATTGTTTTTTATGTTTTGTTTGTGTGTGTGTGCGTAAATTGAACTATTCTGACAAATAGCAAGCCTCGTTCAAAGATACCAAAGAAGCCTCCGAATACAGTAAATGTACGGTGAAATCTTTAATAAATAAAGCGAACGATATAAAATCTTTGGTAAAAATGCTATTATTCTGGATGTTCAGGCTTTATAGAATTCGTATTATTTTGCTTGTCAGAGGTGTCTGTATTTTCACTATTATTTAGTCTTAACAGGGGACTACTGCCTAGCGAAAAATTATAGAGATTATTACCTGACAACAATAAAACTGGATTTTTACTCCAAGTTTCGATGCTGTTTCTTCCTTTTATCGTCAAATAATAAGAACTATTTGCTTGAGCGCCAGGTATAGATACTGAGAATGTTCCATCAGTATTAGATAGTGCTGTACGGGTTAATACAAGTCCATAAGGTGAAGTTGGATTGTGTAACTCCAATTTCATGGTATCGGCTTTTGTGGGAAGAGTGATTGGATCCACCACCGCATTCATCGAGCCTAACCCTAAATAATATCCTTCAACATAGACTTTAATATTCAATGTTAATCCAGGAGGGTTACCTACACCAAATGACAAAGGACTTTGGGCTACACATCCATTGGTTCTATAAACTGTTATTAATCCTGTAGTTGCCCCAACTGGAACTACCGCTGTAATGGTAGTTGTGTTTACTACCGTGTAAGTGACTGCAGAAGTGGTATTAAACTTTACATCGTTAATATTTGTAAATCCAGTACCTGAGATGGTAACAGTGGTTCCAACCTGTGAAACCGTTGGATTAAGAGACGTAATAACAGGACTACTAATTACTGTGATTGGCTTGGTGGCTGAACGTTGACATCCATTTCCAAGACCATAAGTGTAAGTTATATTATGAGAACCTGCTCCAGCAACACTGGCATTAAACTGACTTCCCGATACGCCTAATCCTGAATAAACTCCTCCTATTGGAGATCCTCCACTCAAGGTATAGATCACATTTGAACAAACGGGGCTTGGGAAAGATGCTAAAGTTACAGTTGGAGGTTGTACTACATTTACACTCGACACACCTCCTACAGTACCTGAACAAAATGCGCTATTTACTGAAACAAGGTTGTAAAAAGTAGTTACAATAGGAGAAACAGAAATAAAATAAGGTGTTGTTGAAGTTGTAAAATTGAAATTTGTAACACCATCTGAATACACTACCGACCAAGGCGGAACGCCAATAAGATCGACTCTTAACTGAGCAACTCCTGTTGTGCAAATGGTTGAAGAACCCGAGATAGTAGCTGTAGGATCATCGCATGCATCAGAAGCGCATACTGTAAAGGTTCCACTTTGACCAACTGCTGACCATACACGTAGAACATAATTTGCTGATGGATTTAATCCTGTAATAGAATGTGTTCCTTCGGCTGGACTCCAGCAAGCAATTTCAAATCCACCACTTCCGCACTCAAACAACAGCTGTGCTCTTAAATCAGTTGCAGTTACCTTAGTAAATGTTACATTAAAATTTCCGGTAGAGCCTGTATTAAACGATAGAAAAACATCATTTAAACCCGAAGTTCCATCACAAGATGGAGCTGCACCAAAAGTACCACCCACACCGGTTGGTGTTGCAAACAATGTAGTAAAAGTCATTTCATTTCCTGGGCATAATAACACAGCATTGATTGGAAATACTGCTGCACTTTCGCACTCATCGTATGAAGGAGGAATAGGACAGGGAGCATCTTCATAAACACATAAGTTCATATTTCCATTTGCCGCTAAGCTATAAGTCCAGGCTCTAATATAGTATGTTTGCCCAGGAGTGTATTCATTTTGACACAATGTAATTTGTGGCATCCCTCCATTTACATCGTCGCTACATTTTATCGACAATCCACCCGAACTAGGACAATTATTCCAAACTTCCATTACCCAATCATTCACGCTTCCAGCGGTGGTATTTATTACAATCTTCTTTCCATTTCCAGGTGCAACGAACTTATACCACTTATCATCGTCAGGAAAATTACCACCCAGTGCATCAGAGCAAATAGCATTAGGACCATTTTGAGAAGACCCACTTGAAACTGTTGTAGAAACACAAGCCCCTAAATTTGCAGCAACGGTTACCGTTTGTGCTAAAGAGCAATCCTCAGCAGGTAATCCAGTAGTAAATGCTTTAGGTCCTGCATACGTTGAAATACCATTGCCACTAGGTGTACAATTTCTTCTTACATAATATTGGTAACTTAAACCAGATGATAGTCCCGTAAGAAGAAGAAAAGTATCATTCGTATTCACAATTGTACCTGTACCTTGAACAAATCCTTGTAAGCCCCACTCTACGGTATAATTCGATCCAGGGAAAGAACCAGTACCAGAGCCAGAATTCCATCTCAATTTAACTGAGGTAGCAACTAAATCAAGAATAGATAAACTTGAAGGTGCAGGGCAAGCTGGAATGTAACGAAAGACGGTACCATTTGCAGGAAGGAATGCGGAGGCATAAGCAACTGCAGAAACATTACTAATTCCTGCACTTGTACTCGTCCACGGCTGACTAGCGGCTAATAATCTATTAGTATAAATGGTACTATTAGTTCCTCTTAAACCTACTTGGGTTGTACTGCTTGTCCAAGTAGCTCCTTGAAAATCCCCATAGATATATTCTATTATTCCACTGCCTTCTATTAATCGAGCTTGAATAGTCATATTAGGAATCAAATTTGTACCACTTGGGCGAAAATTTCTCCATTGAACAACAAACTTTCTATTGGGAGCAACACCAAGAACCTGATAGCGAATTTGAGCAATCGTATCGGGATCACCTGAAACAACATTTTTAAAATGACCAATTAAATCACGACCGAAAGGAACTATAGCGCCAAAATAACCATTAGAAGCTCCTCCTATGGCCGTTGAACCAATCGGATTAACATTGGTAGTTGAAGGTGCCCCACTTAATGTTAAAAATCCATTACTTGAAATGGATAATGCAGTATAACTCGACCCATTAAAATAAAATGAAAAAGGGATCGTTCCAGCAGTTAATGTATAAACCCTACTATCGAGCGCGGAATCATTTGCAGCTGGTACTCCACTGGCTGTAGCTACTATAGTTCCGCCGGTGATAGGAGTAAATACCTCAGTAGTTTGCTGAAAAGAGTAGTTCAGTTGCGCATTTGAAACTTGCGAACACATCAACAAAAAAATTACTAGGAATGAGAAGTTTAGGATTGGTAATTTTATATACATAACTATTTTGTTTTTAACAGTCAAACTCGTTAAAGGATTAAGATACAACAATCAATAATTTTTCAAAAAAAAACTTGGTCAAGCGCTGTTAATTTAGGGCGAGAGCAAGAATATCTCTTTCTTATACTTTCAAAGTAACGGTGAACTTTTTTAATATACAACATTTGTTGATATATTTAATTTACTACAAATCAGCGACATATCAAATTTTACGATTTTAGGTATTAAAATATCATTTTTTGATACCTTTGCGCTCCCTTAAGGGTTCTCTAAAGAAGGGAATTACTTATATGGCGTGGTAGCTCAGTCGGTTAGAGCGCAGCACTCATAATGCTGAGGTCGGGAGTTCGAATCTCCCCCACGCTACTAAAAAATTTTAATTGATAATTGGTGCCGAATCAATTGTCTTTTCGGGGACTAATTTTTTCTTCGACTTCGGTCTAAACATATCACGAAATTTCTTCGATAATTCAGAAAAGGTGTTAAACTCAAGACTATAAAAAACACCAACTCCTTGTGTATAAGGAGAATTGATATTATTTATCAGTGAATTATTATTAGATCGATTGAAGGCTTTCAATCGAACATTTCCTTCTTTATTCGCTTTTACTTCTACTGCAAAATCCCCTACTAAATTCGATGTGTTTTGATTGGCACTGGATGTGGTAGAGTTTGCAACACCAACATTGCCGTCAATAGTTACACGGTCATTAAATAGACTTGTAGATAAGGCTACTTCCAATTCTTCACTGGTTAAAGCATCACCAGGCCTGTAATTTACTCCCACGTTAACCTGCTTACTAATTTGCGATGCCCAATTGCTGAGTTGATTGCTTAACATTTCATAAGCATTAACACCGACTACGGATGAGGTATTCACAATAGCTCGATTCGACAATTCACTGGGTGATGTAAATCGTCGCATCACAATTAAAGAAACGGCTTGTCGGTACTTTTCTTCATCGGTATTGATTAATCGTTTTACTTGATTTTCGATGGTTGGATCTACGTTCAACACTTTAATATTAAACGTAATGTTTGGATTAAAAAGCTTTTCTGTTAAATGAAGGTTCAATTCAACAGGCACCAATTTTCTAAAACTACTATCTTGAAATAAATCATACAATGTGGCGCGAAGCTTATAACTTGCTTCGATATCCACGATAGCATCATACGGATCCCCTTGCCAATCGATAAATCCTCCTTGTAAAATATAAAATGGTTTGTTGATGATATTTTGCATCGTGAATAAATATTTCCCTTCCGCAATTTTATAATTACCATACATTTTTAAATCTTCTGATGGACTTAATTTCATGGTAATGGTTCCATCTCCTCGTCCTTGTATAACATCACCAATTTTAGAATCAAAAATTAAAAACATTTCAGCATCCTGGGTAACATCAAAAACCATGTTCATTTCAATTCCTGAAAAATCTACTTCCTTTTCTATATTGATCGTATCAGTACTTTTATTAATGAAATTAATAAATCCACTCTTACTTAATTCATCGGGATTACTGAGTGGAATATTTATTTTAGTTCCTTTTTCCGTTTTCAAGCCAATATCCATGATCATATAATCGAGATAACCACTTATGCTTACGTTTCCACTGGCGTATGCTGTTCCATAATACAATTCATTATTTGCAGGCCCTGTATTTAACACTTGTGCTTTATTGGCTTTAATGTCGATATCGAAATAAAAGTTTTTCAGATGATCATGTCGAATCATGCCATTAACAAGCAACTGATTTCCTTTCACATCATACAGTGAAATGTTTTTAAACTTAAATCGGTCTTTCAAAATATCTACCTCAGTCGAAAAAGTATAATTTGTATTTAAATAATCTATTTTAAATCCAATTTTTTGCAAATAAACTTTACCCGTTAATTCAGGCTTTTTTGCGGTTCCTTTTAAATAGATTTCACCACTCGCTATTCCTCCAATCTCAGAAGCTAATCCATCTAAATAATGACTAAAAGAATGAACATACGTTTTGTTTAGTTTAGCGGTAAAATCTAATACATCATCCTTTTCTTTGATCAAGTAAGTTCCTTCAATTAATATATTCTTATCTCCGCCATGTGTAACGGATCCATTCACTTTTATCTTTTGTTCACGGCTATCCCATACAGTTATGAACTCAGCATTACCTAAAGTATCATTAAACCATCTCATATTTTCAATAGACATATTTGAGTTAAAAGCTGGCTTTCCCATCAGTCCGACCAACTCAGCCGAACCATTCATGATTCCTCCCACTTGCGCATCATACACGCTTAAAAAATCATTGGTTTGACTTACCTCGAAATTTGTAAAATCAAGATTCAATTTTGCAGTAGTGTCTATTCCTGCAATTCCATTAAGAGCAATTTTTTGATTGCCGCTTGTAAAGTTAAAATCACTAAACAAAAATCCTGTACTATCCGCTAAGATGTAATTCGATTCATTCAGATCCCAACTCTTTCCATTCAAGAGGAGTTGCTCCGGAATAAGTTTTATGACGGTATATCCAGTCTTTAAAAATCCGGCATCAATATAACACGAAGCTCTGTTGGCTAAAGTATCTTGTCCGCTAAATCGAACCAGCACACTGGCAGTATCTTTATTAGTAAAACCGTTTAAACCTACGGACTTTAATTTTACACTATCACTTAAAAAAATTTCGCCGAATGAACTTTCAAATTCAAAATTCAATCCATTAGTTTGACCTTCCACAGTAACCTCATCGAATTGGAGTGGTTCATAATCAAACGATTCGGACTCCACTTTAATCAAAACTTGATTTAACGTCGAATTAATAGTTCCTTCTAAGGTAGTTCCTGGAGCTACCGTTAATTCAGGGATGAACAGCTGTGTAATCTCATCCGTTTTTTTCAAAACCGCTTTAAAATTGATAGATTGCGCGACAGGACGAACACTGTTTTCTTCTAATAAAACGGGTAAATAAGTAGCCACAAAATGTCGAATGGTTTGCGGTAGTAGTGAAAAACTATAATCACCTGAAATAGTTGCATCCGCAAAATCAGAAATTAAAGAGAACTCTCTCCACTCGCCCAATTTAGATTCAAAAAATATTTGATCGGCATAAATCGCTTTTTCACCTTCCGCATAAACAAAATCGCGAGCTTCAATAGTTCCTTGTGCATTATCAATATTACTTCCCACAAAACTGATGTTTAACTCGGTCTTTACACTGGCAGGCAAATCTCTTTTCAATAATTTAAGTGTTGTCAAGTCCATCTTTCGAATAGAAGAGTTAAAATTAAAAGCAGGAAGTTCTTTGGTGAAATCAATAGCTCCTTCGAAATCAAGATTTAGATGTGGATCATTTGCTAATAATTCTCCTGTGAATAATTTGTTTTCGAAATGACCATTCAAATCAATATTCGAATAGTTGTATTTATAAAATTCTAAACCCGAAATATCTCCTTCTATATTGGCATTAATATTTTTCATATCAAAACCTTTCCCTTCTACCTTAGTCTTGAGTGTTACCTTTCCTAATATGTCAGCAAGTCCCGAAAACTTGCCGATATCAAAATCATTTAATCGCAAATTCCCTTTATAGGAAGTTTGCTTGTCAACAGATCCTAGTTTAAGGTTTAAATCGGAACTAATAAATCCGAGGTCTGTATTGATATTTCCGTACGCAACAAAATCATTATAAAATCCATTGAAGTTTCCTTTAAATTTTACTTTCCCTAAGGTGGCCATTTGATCAGGGATACTCACCATCTTCAAACTATCAAAAGGATATAATGGAATCGTTTCAATATCGCGCTTACTAAAACTTAATTCCTCTACGTTCACTTCAATATAGGTTTCAAAAAAATCAGGCAATCCCGTCATACTCACCTTTCCCTTTAAGTAAGTATCTTTCCCATAGCTCATCTCCACATTCTTGCCCTTAAAACGATCTACCGTCCCAGCAAAATCACCTTGAAGATCGATATGGCGATTGATATTAGTTAATTCCTTTGCAAAAAACGAAAGATCATAAAAGTCAACTTTCGACTTTTGAAAATCACCTTTCCATTTTACATCCGCAATAAAATTTTGGAAATCGTCTAACGAATTAAAATTAAAAGTTACGTTCGCATGTAATTCACTTTTATCGGTTTTAGCACTCAAGTTTGAAAATGCCATTTGTCCGGGTTGAATACGACCATGCGTCGAAAATTGATTTACTTTAAATCCACTCTTCTCAATGAAAGAAATATTTCTCAAATCAAAATGCAGCGTATCACCATTTGGGATTGCATCTTCAATTTCAAGATTTAATTTTTTAAGGCTGATGTCTTCCCAATCAATACCATGATCAACATCGATGTATTTTAAATCCTGATAAGTTAAATAACAATCATTGAGAATTATTTTTTTAGCTTTCACCTTCCATGGATCGGATTGAGTGGTATCTTTTTCTGCAGAAGAAAAATAATCAATTAAAAATTGCATGTTATACTCTCGAGGTTCTTTGTAATGCTTAATGCCGATTCTTGCGCCTTTCAATTTCAATTCAGACAAAACAAATTGCTTTTCCTTAAAATGAAAACGACCGATGCTCACATCTAAAGAAGGAATAAAAACCAATGTATCTAATTGTTGATCTTGAATAAAAACATCCTTCAATATAACGGTTCTAAAAAGTTGGATGTCGACTTTCGACACTTCCACCCTTACATTTAATTCTGCAGTGAGGTAAGCAGCCGCTTTTTGCACCAACCATGTTTGAACATTAGGTACTTTTAATATTAGCCTTAATCCTATAGAAAATAATAGGATAAGACTAAGTACGACAATCAATATGTTTCTAAAGCGACGGATAATTCCTTGATTTTTGGGTGTATTTTATCGAATGTACCAAACTATAACATATTGGTAATGATAGTTTATCTTTGTGAATGTATTATGAACAATAGTAATGTGTATATACTGGGAATTGAATCCTCGTGTGATGAAACGGCAGCATCCATTTCTAAAGATGGTGTTATTCTATCCAACGTAGTTCATACGCAAATCGTACATGCTCAATACGGCGGAGTGGTTCCTGAGCTGGCTTCGAGAGCACATCAGCAGCAAATTATACCGGTGGTTGAAGCGGCAATTCAAGAGGCAAAAATATCAAAATCTACTCTCAGCGCCATCGCTTTTACACGTGGTCCAGGGTTGATAGGTTCTTTGCTTGTTGGAACATCCTTTGCGAAAGCCATGGCATTATCCCTTCATATTCCCCTCATTGAAGTGAACCATATGCAGGCTCATATCATTGCCAATTTTGCGCATGCAGAAGGGGAGGAATTGCAAAAACCTAATTTTCCTTTCCTCTGCTTAACGGTTTCGGGTGGGCACACTCAATTGGTTCAGGTAGATGGGTTTTTAGAAATGAAAATACTGGGACAAACCATTGATGATGCCGCTGGAGAGGCGTTTGATAAGGTGGCTAAAATGTTGGGACTTGAATATCCCGGTGGTCCGATGCTCGATAAGTGGGCCAAAAATGGAAATCCAAAAGCCTATAAATTCCCGCATCCCCATGCTCCTGAGCTCAACTTTAGCTTCAGTGGATTAAAAACAGCTGTATTGTATTTTTTACAAAAAGAAAAGCAAAAAGATCCCAACTTTCCAGGAGAAAAAATGGCTGATGTATGCGCAAGTGTACAATTTACCATTGTAAGCATACTTATGGAAAAATTACAAGCCGCCATTCTTCAAACGGGTATAACAGAAATCGCCTTAGCCGGTGGAGTATCTGCTAATTCCTCACTTAGAGAAACTTTATTAGCGTTAGGAGTGCAAAATAATTGGAAAATTCACATACCTTCGATTGAATATTGCACTG
>CAIXTT010000139.1 GCA_903922455.1 uncultured Bacteroidota bacterium
TACGGATAATCTTCCTGCACATAAACATCTTTAAACAATTCACTCGGATCTGGATATGGAGATGATTCAGCGAATGTAACGCTATCTTCTACTACTTCGTTAATGCGCTCATTGATCTTTTCAATATCTGCTTCCGTAAGCATCTTGTTGCTGATTAATATTTCTTTTACAATCTCAACCGGATCTTGTGCTTTATAACTTTCAACTTCTTCTTTCGTTCTGTATTTTGCAGGATCACTCATCGAATGTCCGCGATAACGATACGTTTTCATCTCTAAGTATACTGGTCCTTTTGTTCTTGCATGTTTTGCTGCACTATCCATCGCTTCGTGTACTGCTTCTACATCCATTCCATCTACCGAAAAAGAAGGCATATCGTAAGCTAATCCAATTTTATGTAATTCGTGAACATTCGAAGTTCTTTCAACAGAGGTACCCATCGCATAAGCATTGTTCTCTACAACAAAAATAACTGGCAACTCCCAAAGCATCGCCATGTTGAAAGCTTCATGCAGCGCACCTTGACGCACTGCTCCATCTCCAAAATAACAAACACATAAATTTCCGGTATTATTATATTTTTCAGCAAAAGCAATTCCTGCGCCCATTGGAATTTGTGCTCCAACAATTCCATGTCCACCAAAAAAACGATGTTCTTTCGAAAACATATGCATCGATCCACCTTTTCCTTTTGAACAACCTGTAATCTTTCCATACAACTCCGCCATCACGGCACGTGGAGTAATTCCTTTTGCAATAGCATGCGCATGATCGCGATAAGCTGTGATCATAGCATCTTCTGGTTTCAAAACACTCATCGCACCTGCAACTACCGCTTCCTGCCCAATGTATAAATGACAAAATCCTTTGATCTTCTGCATACCATACAATTGTCCAGCGCGCTCTTCAAAACGACGCATCAATTGCATGCTTTCGTACCATTGAACATATTGCTCCTTGGGATAAGTAGTTTTCTTCTTCTTCGACTTAGTCACTGTTTCCATAGCTACAAAAATAGGCGAAAGAGGGTTTAATTCCCATAGTAAAATACCCAAATTAAAGAATCAAAAAATGATTGAAAAAGTATGTAATTAATTGATATATAAACTTATAATAAAATCTTCTAGCATGCATCTTTTTTATAGATGGATGAATTGAAAAATCAAAGAGGAAGTCTTTTTCGCTATTAGCCTTTCAACACACTACCATTAAAAACATAAGGAAGGAGCTGCGCGACGTTTTCAGCAACGATAAAAGTTCCATTTCCACCTTCCATAATCACGCGAATTTGATGATCATAACGCAGTTCATATTCCGCCATTACTTGTCGGCAATTTCCACACGGACAAATGGGAACCGAAAGTTGTTTTTTGCCTTCGGGATAAGCGGAAATAGCAATCGCAATAATTTTTATTCCGGGATGCTGAGCACCTGCTGCAAAAAGAGCAACACGTTCGGCACACAATCCACTGGGGTAAGCGGCATTTTCCTGATTGCTTCCTCTTACCACAATTCCATTCTCTAACATGACCGCAGCACCTACATGAAATTTTGAATAGGGAGCATAGGCATCATCGGCGGCTTTTTGTGCTTCAACCATCAACAGTTGATCCGCTATGGGTAATTCTGCGAGATTTTCAAATTGTTCGAAATGACTGTTAAGAATTATTTTTTTCATAAAGTGATATTGAACTCAAAGGTAATGAAATTTGTAATTAGTTTCAATACTTTTGACGTTCGAGCAAATGAACTTAAAAGATAGAACTGAGCTCGCTAAAAATGGAATTATGTTAACCCCAATTTTTACCCCTTTTCCTACTCTTGAAACTGCTCGACTCCTCTTGCGTCGTATTCATGTTGATGATATTGAAGAAATTTTTATTTTAAGATCGGATCCCATCATTAATAAGAATTCTTTGCGTCCACTCATCACGAAAAAGGAAGAAGCTTTGGATTTTATTAAAATGATTGAAGATATGGTCCATCAAAACGAAGGGATTTCATGGGTGATTTGTGAAAAGGAAGTTCCAGAAAAAGTGATTGGACATATCGGCATCTGGAGGTTGATGAAGGAACATTACAGAGGAGAAATTGGTTATTTAATTCATACCGATTTTCAAGGAAAAGGAATGATGACGGAAGCACTTAAAGCTGCTATTGATTATGGGTTTAATCAATTGAAGTTGCATTCCATCGAAGCGCAAGTTTCTCCTAAAAATCAACCCTCTCAAAACATACTGGAACGAAACGGATTTGTAAAGGAAGGCTACTTAAAGGAAGACTTCTTTGCTAAAGGAGAATTTCATGATACCATTCTTTATTCTTTACTAAACAAAATTGATAAAAACTGGGGACGTGATTAATCGGTGTATTGAAATTATATAGATTTAGACTGAATAATATTGTGATTGGAAAATTTACTCTCGATTGAATTAAAAAAATGTCATCAAAAAAAAGCAAGTCGCTCATCCATCAATTTCTATATAAGGGAGAAGAAAAATTACGTTTATTAAGCGGTGCAAATCGTATTTTGCCTGAATATTTAATTATTGGAGCCGCTAAATGTGGAACTACTTCCTTGTATAATTATTTAATTCAACATCCTGCTGTCTTTGCATCTTTCAAAAAGGAAGTACATTATTTCGATTATTATTTTCATAAGGGAGAAAATTGGTATCGTTCACATTTCACCACCCAACAAAAATTAAAAAGTAGGAAATTAGAATTATCTCAGCATTGTATCACTGGAGAGTCGTCGCCTTATTATTTAGCACATCCCTTATCACCCCAAAGAGTAAAAGCATTGTTTCCAAATGTGAAAATGATTTGTATGCTTCGTAATCCTGTTGATCGTGCGATCTCCAGTTTTAACAATCAAGTACGATTAGGCATAGATCCATTAACCGATTTTGAAGAGGCGATTCGCTTAGAAGATACACGCATCCAAGGTCACGAAGAACGACTTCGTAATGATCCAAATTATTCCAGCTTCGAACATAAATATTTCTCATACATACGCAGAGGTTGTTATGCCGAACAATTAGAAAATTGGTATCAACATTTTCCTAAGGATCAAATTATGGTTATTCAGAGTGAAAAATTTTATGAGAATCCCGCTCCTTATTTTCAAGAAGTCGTAAATTTTATTGGACTCAACCCTTGGGCACCCGAAAAATTTAAAGTGTTTAATGCGGGAGGCGAATACGATAAAATGTCGGATACCCTTCGCCGTAAGTTACTCGATTACTACCAGCCGCATAACGAGAAGCTTTTTCAATTGATTGGGAA
>CAIXTT010000140.1 GCA_903922455.1 uncultured Bacteroidota bacterium
ACAAGCATTTTTAAATAAAATAAGCTGGGCTTTTATTGAGCGCTTTACTATTCTAAAAATTACTACCATTTGGAATAAAAATTTTCACTACGATCGGCTTTCGGTAGACTTTAAAAACCCCACTACGGCTTGAAGACTACTACAAAGATAAAGCAAAAGAGGAGAGAAGTTGAAGTAGTAGTTATTTCCGATGTACATTTAGGCACTTATGGATGCCACGCCAAAGAGCTCTGTCAATACTTAAAGTCGATACAACCTGGAAGGTTAATATTGAATGGAGATATTGTAGACATGTGGCAATTCAGTAAAAACTATTTTCCAAAAGATCACATGCAAGTGGTAAAAGAAATTATATCACTTGCCACCAAAGGTGTTCCCGTGCATTACATCACAGGAAATCATGATGAGCTGCTTCGAAAATTTTCGGGATTTCAATTGGGCAATTTGTCCATCGATAATAAGCTTGTATTAGAGATGGATGGTAAGCGTGCTTGGGTGTTTCATGGCGATGTGTTTGATGTCACCATGCAACATGCAAAGTGGCTCACCAAATTAGGTGCGATTGGATATGATCTTCTCATTTTAATTAACGCATGTACCAATAGTATTTTGAAGAAAATGGGGAAAGAGAAAATATCTTTATCCAAAAAAATAAAGAATGGAGTGAAAAGTGCTGTGAAGTACATCAACAATTTTGAAGTGATTTGTGCAGATATTGCCATTAGCAATGGATATGATTTTGTGGTGTGTGGACACATCCATCAACCCGAAATAAGAACCATTAAAAATGAGCATGGAGAGGTGGGTTATTTAAATAGTGGTGATTGGGTAGAGAACCTAACAGCACTAGAATACCATGAAAACGAATGGTCACTCTATCATCATCCAGCCCAAGCACAATTTGAAAATGATCCAGATCAAGAAGTAGTAGACAATTTTGTTTACTTAAACAACAAAGAATTGTTTAACATCCTACTCGGCGAAATATATTCCAGCAATAACGAATCCTCCACTAAAATTATTAGAAAGAATGAAAATACTTTATGCCATACAGGGCACGGGTAACGGACATATCAGCAGAGCGCTTGAGATCATTCCGATATTAAAGAAAAAAGCGAATGTTGATGTTCTCATCAGTGCCTCGCAGTGGGATTTAAAAGTACCGTTTCCGATTGAATATAATTACAAAGGAATGGGATTTGTTTTTGGGAAGCAAGGAGGTGTCGATATACTTCGCACTTATATGAATCTCGATTCAATTCAACTTTTAAAAGAAATTAAAAGCTTACCTGTTGAAAAATACGATTTAGTCATTAGTGATTTCGAACCCGTATCGGCATGGGCTTGTCATTTGAAAAATAAAGTATGTGTTGGTTTAAGTAATCAGGTGGCTAGTTTGCATCCATTGGCTCCTAAACCTAAGACGAAAGATCCTTTCGGTAAAATGATATTGAATCATTATGCGCCGGGAACTTTTAATTATGGATTTCACTTTAAAAAATTTGATGCGAGTATTCATACGCCTATAATTCGACAAGAAATTCGAAATGCCAAAGTGGATACCAAGCCTTACATTACGGTATACCTTCCTAGCTTTGATGATGAAAAAGTAATCAAGAAATTGAAAACTTATTCAGATATAGATTTTCAATTATTCAGTAAAAAATCAAAAATCACCTACCGACATAGAAACTTCCGTGTGATTCCTATCAACCAAGATACTTTTGTAAAAAGCATGGCAGAATCATCAGGAGTAATTTGTAATGCTGGTTTTGGGACAACGGCAGAAGCGCTTTTTTTAGGAAAATCGTTGTTGGCGATTCCCATGAAAACACAATATGAACAACACTGTAACGCGGCGGTATTAAAATCAATGGGTGTAGAAATTTTGCCGAACTTAAAAGAAAAACAACTTCCTAAACTAGATAGTTGGTTTCAAAAGTTAAATACAATTTCTGTTGATTATCCGGATGAAACTTCTGATTTATTAGATCAAATTATTGAAAGACATGCGGGGCAAGAATTAGACAACAACAATTTCTTTTCTGATCAGTCTATTTTACAAAAATTAACGCGTCCATCTAAAGTAAAACTAGCTTAAGTACTAAGTGAAGGACGTAAAAAAACCTTTTCATTGGGGCATTGCGACATCGGCATTACAAACTGAAGGCGCCTCGTATTTAGATGGAAAAGGTCCCAGCATCTGGGATGAATTTTCGCTGCGCAAAGGGAAAATTGCGGGAGGACATACGCCAGAAATTGCTAATTCTTTTTACTATCGCTACGAAGAAGATTTAGACATTGTACAATCATTACATATTCCCAATTTCCGATTTTCCATATCCTGGCCAAGAGTTTTACCTCAAGGAACAAGAAACATCAATCAAAAAGGAATAGATTATTATGATCGCCTTATTGATGCATGTTTAGAAAGAGAAATTACTCCATGGGTTACCTTATATCATTGGGATTTACCTTTACAGCTTGAATTAAGCGGAGGTTGGAACAACAGAGATATACTTTCATGGTTTAGTGAATATATTTCGTTGATGCTACAAAAATTTGGAGATCGAGTTTCCAATTGGATGGTATTGAACGAGCCTTTAGTATTTACTGGTGCTGGCTATTTCTTAGGGATTCATGCGCCAGGCAAGAAGGGGATGAATAGTTTTCTATCTGCTGCACACCATGCATCGTTAGCACAAGCTGGCGGAATCAGGCAAATAAAAGAGTACAGTGCATTATTTAATGTTGGAACGACTTATTCCTGTTCTTGGATTACTTCCTTCAGTGATTCACAAAATGATCAACAAGCCGCTGTGCGTGTAGATGCATTAATGAATCGATTTTTTGTAGAACCACTATTAGGCTATGGATATCCAATTAAAGACCTTCCCTTTTTAAAAGAAATAGAGAAATTTTATCTGAAAGATGATGAGACATTATTAAAAGCGAGTCCTGACTTTATTGGAATTCAAAACTACACCCGAGAGGTGGTCAAGCATTCGTGGTTTACTCCTTATATTAACGCTAAACTTATTGATGCAAGAACGAGACAAGTTCCACACACCTTACTCAATTGGGAAATATATCCAGAAGGCATTCATGCACTCATTCATAAATACGCTGCCTATCCAGAAGTAAAAAATATAATTGTCAGTGAGAATGGCGCTGCATTTCCTGATCAGGTTACGGGAAATGAAATAAAAGATTTTCAACGATTGAATTACCTAAAAAATTATATGCTCCATATTAATAGAGCTAGAACTGATTGTTCAAAATTATCCGGTTACTTTATTTGGTCTTTACACGATAATTTCGAGTGGGCTGAAGGATATTATCCACGATTTGGTTTAGTACATATTGATTATACAAATCAAAAGCGCACCATTAAAGAATCGGGGTATTGGTACAAAAATCACATCCTAAATGAAAATTATGAGGATAAGCATCAACAGGAACATCAATTATTCAACACCAACGAAGAAAGATAAATCAAATTCCTTCTTGTAATAATTAGCGTTATTATTTTGCAATTACAATTTTCTTAGAAAAAACACTTCCTTCACTGATTACACGAACTAGGTAAATACCATTCTGAAGATCTTGTAAATCCAATGTATTAATTATTTGAAACGATAAATTAACATTCGACATCACCAATTTTCCATCGAGAGAAAGAACTTCTAAATTCGCATTACGGTTAATTTTAACATTCAATTCACTACTTGCGGGTACTGGGAAAAGGGTTAGGCCCCAATCAGCAGCTAAATTATCATTCAGACCTACCGTTGTAGGGGGAATAATCACTTCAGAAGTAGGATCACCATTTAAATAACTTTTCAAATTATACAAATCGGTAGAATCCAACATGGGAGTCGTTCCTCCAACAAAATCAAAATGAATCATAGCGATCGGAACACCATTTGCGATTGACACGAGATTACTTGAAGTAAAACGTACTGTAGAATCGTTGGTGTTATAATGGAAAAACGCTAATAATGGCTGTCCGGCAGGCTCCATTGAAATGGTATCAAAAACAATTCGATTGTGATTGTATTTGAAAGAATAATCGAATGAATAAATTAAATCATCCGAATTAAAATAAATCGGAAAAGAAACATGAGTTCCGTTATAAACAGCATTATTCATACTAAAAAAAACAGAATCGGCAGAATCAATAGAAACGGTACCGAGCATTGCATCATTAGCGAGTTCTGCAACATTGATAACCTCATAATTATTACTGCTTATAGAGGGTCCATTTGCGTTAACAACTAAAGATTTTGCCGCGATCGGTTGAGCACAAAGGAACATAAGCATCCAGGCACAACCTATTATTTTTAAACTTTTCATGATTTCCATTTCTATTTCACAAATTTACTACAGTAAGACGAAATTGATGTAAACTGCGAATTATACTTATGTAAGGGAATTGTTAACTAAAAAATCCAGTAAATTCTAATTACATGTTTTAAAAATATCGGCTAGCCAAATCAGATAATCGCGGGTGTCAACAAAACCATCGGGGTAAAAATCTTGTGGACAACCTGTACAAGGGGTCAGGTATTCACCTAAAAAAACGATATAATCCAAGACGTCCACTACTCCATTCGAATTTAAGTCGGTATTTAAGGTTTGGCTAGTAATCGTTTTAGGATTTGCCACATAAATTCCATAATAACATTTGTAGCAATTCAGTGTTAACCCATAAGTGCCTGGTTGAGTCACTGTAATCGAAGATGTAGTTTGCCCCGTAGACCATAAATAGTTACATCCTTTTTGACCATTACCTGTTAACACGACTGATTGACCTGGGCAGATGGATAAAGGACCAGAAGCAGTAATAATCGCTATAAAACTACTTCTAGAAGAATTCAATGATGAATCGATCTGTGGCAATGAAAATAACTTTTTCATTGCCATTTCCTGAAATGATTCCAAATAAAAATATTCATTCAAGGTATCTTGAAAAGCAAACCTTTCAGGTTGAGCATAGCTATCTACACTAAAACCGAAAGACAACAAAAAAGACAATATAAATTTACTCATTTTCATTTTGAACTCCACACACTAAAATACCTAGCAAATTTAAAAAATTGCAACAATAGTAGTGTTAAGTCAATATTAACAAACTAGAATTTAATAACAATGCTGCTTCGGTCTCGACCTATGCAGTACATAATTCTGCATCGAAAAAATCTACACAGCATACAGTTCGGCATCGACCTATGCAGTACATAGTTCTGCATCGAAAAAATCTACACAGTATACAGTTCGGCATCGACCTTCATAGCAAATGGTATTCAAAAAAAAAGGCTTCGGGAAAAATCCCGAAGCCTTGTCAAAACCCCAATTCAATTAGTGTTTCACTACTACTTTGCTGGTAGAAATAAATCCACCATTCCAAACTTTCAACATGTAAACACCATTTGATAATGTCTTCACATCCATTTCAAGTTTCTCACCTGCTAATACATTAGCCACAGCAAGAACTACACGACCGCTCATATCAGATAATTCGATTTGAGCATTTTCAGATGTTAATACATTCAACATGCTATTCACTGGATTTGGATAAACAGATACATTCAACTTTTCAGCAGAAAGTGTACGCTCAGTGTTTACATCTAATTGTACGTGCTCTCCATTCAAGTAAGCAGATAAATTAGATAAATCACTAGCTGTCATTTCATTGCCATTGATAGCAAAACGAATGTTTAATACTTGCGTATTTTTCTCGATTGCATCCATGCTATTCGACGTAAAACGGATTGTTTGATCGTTAGTATTAAAATGAGACATGATCATCATTTTACCTGTTAAATCATCAACACCATCAAAGCTAAGTTTAGCACTATTCGTTTTCAAAGAGAAGTCAATTGCGTTTACTGATTCAGTCGATTGGAAAGAAACAGGAATCGTTACAAAACCATTTGCAATAATTGCATTTGACAAATTGAAGCTCACCTTATCAGTAGAACCTACTCTGAAAGGACTTGGTGCGCCATTGTTAGAAGAATAATTACCATTTATATCACCGATTAAAATTCCTTTGTAAGACTCAGTACCGATAATTGGGCAACCAGAGTAATCAAGAACTGGAATATTGCTACAGAAAGCAACCACTGGAACTTTGTTCTTACTGAAACCGATACCATCATTTGAAGGATACGTAGTAGAAATATAATAAGCCGGAGTAGAACTAACTGTTGAAACATCAACAAAAGACCAGTCACGTGAAGCACGTACAGGAAGGATTGGATTACCATTTGCATCATAGTTCCAAGCTTGTTGGAATTCAGGGATGAACAATACAGCACGTTGGTTAATTTGAGTAAGGTCACCAGAAGAAACCACACCATCCATATTCACATCCATTGCAATCATTTGATAAACTGAAGGCGTGAAGCTAGCGTCAAGAATTAAAACACGACGAGTTAAAAACGCATCGAAACCATTTACTACAGGTTGTACGTCTGTTGCAGCGGCGATATCCTTAATCACTTCTAACTTTGGACCATTATTGATATTGTAAGAGAAATTACCATTCACATCAGGTTGAACTGCAACTAATGATTGGTTATTACATGCAATACTGTTTCCGTAGATGTTAGTGATTAAATAATCACTAGGAACTGCAGCATTATAACGGATTGGGCTATTATCTTCCCAGAAACGTAATGAGCTATTAAAGATACTATCCTTATACGTAGTGAACAAACCAGAATCAACAGGTTGTAATTGAACACCCGTGATACGGCTTTCTAATAAAGTATCCGCTTTGAAAATAGCAGTATCTACATTCAAGAAACCAGAAGTCTTAGCAAATTCAACACAAATGATTTCACCAGTACCAGAGAAACGAGCAGCAGCAGGAGCTCCAGAATTGAAGTATACTGCGATACGCATTTTACCATTTACTGCATCAATAGAATGAGCAGTGCTTACTTGGTTGTAGTTGTAAGTTGGAGCAAGCAAATCATTACTTCTTACAATAGCACCAGTAGGAGTAACTTTAGTTACATCATAATCAAGAACGATATCATAACCGATCACGTTAGAAACTGGACTCAACGTAGAAGCTTTAATTGGCAAACAGAAGTTACTTGGAACACAAGTACTAACGATATTACCAATTAAATAAGGAGCACCCGCTGGGTTTAACACAAATACTGTTCTAGAAGCAGAAGTAGTTTGAGCACCGAAGTTATCAGTTGCAATAGCAGTAATAACACGGTTACCGAAAGGAGCACCACTTGTCCAGCTAACAGAATAAGGAGAAGTTGTAACAACACCTACAGAAACACCATCAACAAAAAACTCAACATTTGCAACAGAACCATCAGAATCAGCTGCATTCGCATCAATGTTTACAGCAGTTCCACCAACAACGTTAGCAGCATTTGCAGGAGCTGTAAGACTTACTGTTGGAGCAACGTTTACTCCTACTGTGATATTCACAGCAGCAGAAGTAGTTTGTGCACCTACGTTATCAGTAACTTTAGCTGTTAACGCTTTGTTACCTGAAGTAGCTGTCCATGTAGTAGTAAAAGGAACAGCATTATCAACACCGATTGAAGCACCATTTACAAAAAACTCAACAGAAGCAACAGAACCATCAGCATCACCAGCAGTAGCATCGATAGTAACAGCATCACCTACAAAGAAAGAAGCACCATTCAAAGGATTGGTGATACTAATTGTTGGGTTGATGTTTGCTACGTTAAATGTTCCTGACAAGCTTGACATCAAAATTTCAGCACCAGTAGGATTTGAAGAAACATAGTTTTGAATTGCGAAAGTAGTATTGTTACGAATTTGAACATTTAATTCAAAGTGAAACACACCATCAGAAGTAAATTGACCTAATAACACACGGTTTGTTCCAGCAGGAAATGCACCTACTTGCTCACCCAATACTCCCCAAGAAGTATTTGTACTTGTGTAATTATTTCCTACTACAGAACCATCCGTAAACATGTTTACCAATGGGCTAGCTGCATCTCCTAACAAAGTAAGAGAAAGCAAAGAAGGTACACCAGCCGTGTTATACATACCGTCAGCAGTTGTAATTGCTGGAGCTGCACTTGGATCATTATTAGCAAGAACAGTAACTGGATTGAAAACTAAATTAGCTCCACCTGCAATCGCATCTTCTGCTTTCCTTACTCCGAAACGTGCAGGAGCAATAGCACCACAAGACAAATAAGAATCTAAGAAAGTTGTTCCAGAACCAATGATCGCTGCACTACTGCTAGAGAAATTTCCTCCAGTAGTATTACCGTTTGTATGGTTATAGAAATTTGTTGAAGTAGTTAATACCAATGGATGAGAAGGAATTCCGTATACGGATTGAATTCCCCATCCTGGTAATAAATCCGCATAAACACGGTAGGTTACAGAACCTACTGGTAGCGTACCAGTTGGATAGCCAGCTGACGTTAAATCAGCATTGGCAGCCGCAGCATCTGCTGCATTTGAGACATAGTACTTCTCTACGATAATATTCTCTAAACCTTGAGAATACGCTGAGGTTCCCATTAGCAAGAAAGCAAGTCCTGCTAATATATTTTTAATTTTCATAATTTTTTTAGTTGATGATTTATTGATTTAAAAAATATTAATTACAAGAAAGGTTAAATTGAGCAACGAAGATTAAGAAGTCAGAAGTGTTAGTTACACCGTCACCTGTAAAGTCAGTTGGACATGGAGCTAAACCTGGAGTAACGTTTACGATTGAAGTGAAAGCCCACTTGTTTAACCAAGGTTTTTTACCAGCTTCAAAAGCACCACGGAAGTTAGCAGGAGTAAAAAATCCATCAGAAGGAGGAGTACAAACAGTAGATAAGTTACTAGAAGGAACTACATCGATATTATCTGTTACAGGATTTGTAGCACTAGAAGTGATTGCGAAAGAATAATCGAAATCAGCAATAGAGTTTGTGTTTACGTTATTATCCGTTGTAAAGAATTTCACAGAATCAGCACCTGATAATTGTACGTTTGCTGCAGAGGCAGGGAAAGTACAACCTACGAAATGGTTACAACCGATTTTGATCAAACCTAAATCATAGTTAATCTTAGATGAGTCAGATCCAGCTTGCATATTCACACCACCACGGAAACCTGTGAAGATTGAATTATAGATTTCACCTTCAGCATCAGATTTAAAGCTAATTCCGAATGGGTTTCCTGTTGTTGTACCTGTACCAGTTGCTGCAGTATTTGAACCATTTCCAATAATAGTTGCATTGTATACAACAGGGTGAGATCTCCAACCAGTACTTGCCTGAGAAAAGTTATTATAGAATGTAGATGTACCTTCGTCACCATCCCACTCGAAACCACTTTCTCCACCAGAAGCAATAGCAGCAGGTGCTTTCAGAGCAAATAAGAATTGCATCTTTCCATCATAGTTAAGATCGATATCATAACCATCATCATTAACGAACATCAAATTAACATACTTTACATTTACAGTACCACCCCAGAATTCGATACCATCATCATCATTAGATATGATCTCGATATTCTCGATAGTAGTTCCACTTCCAACTGCACCTAAAGACAATCCGTTTAATTCCACGTTTGCTGCAATTGTAACACCTGCAAAACGAATAGATACATATTTCAACACACCAGAATTGTCATTGTTGTTATAAGTAGCTCCACCACCAAAGATAGAACGAGCATCTCCTACTGGTAAACCTTCCATAAACATTTCACCGTCAAGTGTACTTGTTGGTGCACCCGTTTGAGCAATTCTATTTACTTGTGCATTACCCATCACTACTACACCACCCCATTCGCCACGATTTCCGATTGGGTGTGTTCCATCCATGTTATCAAGAATAGAAGTAAATACAATACCACAAGTTGGAGAACCTGCTGCATTAATTTTACCACCTCTTGTAACAACCAATGAACTAGCTGCAGAGTTTACGTTGGTATCATAAGTTTTAACTACTGTTCCTGGATTAACAGTTAACGTTTTTCCACTAGAAACATAAATTTTTTGAGCTACGTTTCCTGCAGCACCAATGGTATAAATTGTATCGCAATACAAAATTGTATTAACATCAGTTAAGTTACCATTCACATCAGCGCGTAATCCAAGATTCACTACTGGTCTTGAAGATACCGTTGGACAACCGCAATCGGCTCCCAAATTGTTTTGAGCATTGCTCACATTGGACATAGCAACAAGCATAGCTGCTGCAGTAGTCATTTTTAAGATAAGTTTTTTCATTTTTTTAATTGATTTTTTTGTTTTTAATTCACCTGAAGAATGATACAAATGTAGGGCGCGAAATGCAGTTGAACATTTCCATTAACTTATCAAATCTTTATCTAAATTTCTCTTGTATGTTAACCGATTTCCGAAAAAATTAAATCGTTCACATTACCTTAATATAGGTTCAAAAAATAGAATCAGTTATCACAAAATAAACTACGTTATTCTTGAAAAAACACCAAAAAGAAAGCGACATTACGTCGCGCCTTCTATTTTCATCAAAACAGTATTTACTAATCCTTAACACAACGTATACTGCAACCCATTTTCATGGTATCATATCCGCGATAAATTCCAGATTTTTTATAGTCGAGATATCGAAAAAATAAATCATTCGCATTTGCTGAGGATGTCCACCAAAATCCAGTGTAGTTAATACCTGGATTTCCAAAAATTCCATTATAAATTCTGCAAGATCCTCCTAGTGCTCTAAACTGATAACTATCCGTACCCCATACTTCACCATAACGGTACCATTTATCTATACCTTGAGCTTTTAATTTATCACCTTCGGAAGTACCTCTCCACCCTGTTTTATCAGCAGCGCCTCCACTCATCCCAAGATAAGTTTCCAACTTCTTCCACTCCAGATCAGTAGGAATATGCCAACCTGCCGGTGCGATATTATTTGTATCCACTACAGCGTACCCATTATACAACTTACCATAACCTCCATTATAAGTACAGTACCCTGCAATAGTATCATTCCAAACTAGATCATCTATCAATGAGGACATTGGAATACCATTACGATAAGTTGTAACATTTAAATTTTCAGCCATCCACCATTGGTTACCGATTTTAACTGTTTTATAAACATTACCATCAATATCCGTCATTGAACTGACTTCAACAGGAACTTCCAATTCTTCCTTATCATCACAAGAAGTGATAAAAAAGAAAAAACAAATAAAGAGTAAAGGCAAGCTTAACTTATAATAATTTCCTATTGCTTGCAAGGATTCTTTTACAATAATCATAATCAATATCATAAAATGTTTAATTCTAGAAAATATAAATTCCATCTTATTTTATTTTTACAATACGTTTCGATTCTAATTTATCATGATGAGAAACTAAAATAAAATACACTCCATCTCTTAAAAAAGAAATATCGATATTTCTATTAGTAATCTCGCTATCTAATGTGAACGAGAAATCTTGAATTACCTTTCCCATGACATCTAAGAATTTCACTGATGCTTCACCCACACTCTTTGAATACACTTCGATTGAAATTTGATCTGCGGCTGGATTAGGAAATACATTCACTGTTGATTTTGCAAATTTACCTCCATTTAATTCGGGACAAACAAGACTTATATCTCTATCATTACATTTACCAGGATAACAGCATAAAGTGCTTATATTAAAATTAGCGCTTGGATCATAATTACAAGCCATGGTATCTGTACAACCAAAAACAATTAGAGTTTTACAAGAATCTATATTATCACAACCATAATTGGCCCCATATTCCAAATAACGGGTATCTCTACAGCCACAAGCTTGGGGATATTGTAAAAAGGGACTTACTTGCTCTCCTGATAAAAGCGTATCATCCGTTGCAACATAATTAACCAATGAAGAATTTCCTAAACTATCTAACTCTTCAATAGTTAAATTTATTTGAAATGAGAGTTCGCCAAAAGTAGTTAGCTGAGCGATGAGAACCTTCGTGGAGTCAACGGTTGGACCGCCTATTGCATTATTTTGTTGAATAGCGCAATTATTACATGTAAGAATATTTCCTGTAGCGATAGGTCCAAAAACAGTAGTATCATTTCCACTCAAATCTTTAAACCCGACATCAGTCCATTGCCCTAATGCGAAATTATTTGGAACTAACCCATCAGAAGTAGTTAATGGAATACCAATTAAAGGGTCTGTATTTGCTAAAAGTCCGGAACTAATCAAAGCGGTTCCACCTGTATTATTCAAACCTGCAATATCATCTCCATCGGGATCTATAGATTTCAATACACCTTTCTGTGTGGTAGTAGCCATTCCAATGGTTAACCAACTATCTAACGCCAGTGTTGGATTATCTGATATCCAAGATGACTTTATTTGATATCCAAAAACACTAGCAGGTCGATCAATATTATTATAAAAGGGATACGTACTTGATATAGTTAAAGGATGATAAATATCTCCGTACACTTTTTTCACTCTTGAACCTGGCATCAATTCAACATAAACACGAAATGTTTTTTCACCTACAGAAAGCGATCGGCCACCCGTAGTGTCGGTCGCATCATTTGCATCAGCGATGTAATACGTTTCTACTCGCAATCCTGTAATTTGAGAGGAGGCCACATAACTTGACAACATCCCTACCACAAAAAGGAAGAAGCAAAATAAAATTTTAGCAATATTATATGTTTTCATATTCTAGCGAATTAGAGTCGATAGGTTAATCCCAAATTATAATTTGTTCCCCAACGAAAGCTATCATAATTTTTCTTTCCAAGAGATTCATCATTATCATATTCGCGAGTAACAGGTTCGTTTAAAATATCTCTGATGTTAACTGCAATTATAAAATGTTTTCCAAGGTCTTTAGTTATCTTCAAATCCAATAAATTGCGAGGTAATTCATAAACCGCAGGAGCTAGTTCATCACTAGCGATCACTAATTTCTTCCCTTGAATATTATAAGAAGCGGTGACTAAAATTTTTGGCAAATCCCATTTATAACTTAATATCGCATTTGCGACATAGGGTGACTGTCCAAACATTTTCCTCTTTACTATTTCACCTGGAACTTCAGTACGAACACTATTTATAATTTCCACAGTTTTAAAATTGAAGTTAGTTTCGGAATTTATCAGAGCAACATTAGCTCTAAACTCTAAATGAGAAGTAATATTTTTCTTTCCTTCCACTTCGATTCCTAATACATACGAATTATCAACATTCTGCCATGAGTACCCGCCTCCAATTGAATTAACCAATTCAATATGATTATTAAAATCTTTATAAAATCCACTTATAGAAAGCGAATTTCCGCTCTTAAAAAAGGATTCCCATCTCACATCAAAATTATCAATATCTACTTCTTTCAAATTTGAATTTCCAAAAACAACAGATCTTAATTCAAAATCAAAAATATTCGTTTCCGTTATTTCACGGATCGTAGGGTATGCTGTAGTTCGACTATAATTAGCACGCAAATTCATTGCTAATTTGTCTTCTTCACGAAGTTTATAAATAATATTTATACTTGGCAAAAATTTAGTGACATTAAAATTACCAGGATTAGCAATATACATATCCGTTTCAAATCTGCGTCTAAAATCATTGGGTCCATATCCCTTTTTATCGTATTCATAAACATCGGCAAACAAATCCGTTTTTTCTACACGCAAACCAACAGAAGCTCTCCAACGAAAATTAATACTATAGTCCAACATGGTAAAAGCCGACAACACTTCAGAATTCCCGATAGTATGGCTAGCTGGATTGGGGTCATCAAAATAAAATTTCTTAGCTCTATGCTTCGGAATCCCCTGAAAAAAATAACTTTCTATATTAAACTCCGAAGGCATTAAGAAAGCTTCTAAATCATTATTAGGAATAAGATATGAGCCTGATTGAATATTTCCACTACTGTCTGTTGCACCTAAACTATAGGAATACTGTTGAAAATCTCTATCTTGATACACTCTTGATGCTCCAAAAATAAATTTACGATTCATTCCTGGCACATCACCTATTGGAAAATCAAATTTAATTCGAGTGTCTAGAACATTTTCATCCAAATATCTAAAGAATCGACTATTTCCACCTTGCCCACTTAAAAATTGACCACTCAACGCTAAGACATCCCAAGTTTTAAAATCCGGAACATCACTATTTCCATCTGTATAAGATACATTCAGTTCAACTTTCGTCTTCAACCTTGTAAAATAATGTTCCGACTTGGCTTGATAAATAAATTGTTTACGTTCTTCATAATACTGATCATATACTGTAGAACTTTGACCAGGATAATCGATCAATTCGCTTTGATAAATTTCACGCGTATTATTTACTCCATTCAAATTTGGCATAAAAAGTAAGCCAATTGAATGTCGAGGATTAAATTTGTAGGCCAAATTTAGCAACGCGCTCCACCCATTTTGCTCTCTACTTAAACTTTGACTAGCTGAATACAAAGTGGTCTCTTCATCATTTCTTTTTTCAATTCTAGTTCCGTTAGCTAGCGGATCGTAAGAAACTGAGCTTCCATATTTAAGTCCAAACAAAAATCCAATAACATCATCCTTTCCTACAGAAATTTGATTCCCAATACCAAAACTCTGACTAAAATTAAGAGGTGCTTTCTTCTTAAACGGAATCCAATTATTAGGAAAAGATTTTCCATAAGCCGGCAAAGATTCATTTACTTTATCAAATGCTTGCAATTCATAATTCGCAGCATATAATGATAGTGCGTTATTGTAAGCTACTGGATCATTTATTTCCGCTGCCCCTAATAATCCCAATTGAATAAGTCCCAATTTGAAATAATTATTTCCAGCTTCTGTTCCTTGCTCCCAGCTCGATGTTACTCCCAAGCCAGCAAAATAATCCTTCAAACCCAATGCGCATAGTTCTTGATACTGCGTTGGTCGATTAATATACTGCACATGGTTATGATCACGATCTCTGAACCCATCATCATAACCCATCCAATCGGTAGCACTTCCTTCTGTTGTTAATACATTTTTGAAAGTACTCTGTGAATTATATCCGATTTGTGATTCCACAGTTATCGATAATTTCTCTGGGTAATCTTTTGTTTCGACAGAAATATAAGCGCCTGCCCAATTTCCAGGAAGATCAGGAGACGCCGTTTTCGTAATGATAATATTGTCCACCAAATTTGCTGGAATAAAATCCAATTTGATATTACTAGTAAAAGGATCTAATGTTGGAATAGTTGCTCCATTTATAGTAGTACGTACGTATCGATCACCGATGCCTCTTACGGTTATAAAACCAGTACTACTCGTTGAAACGCCTGTAATACGTGCGATGGCACTTGATACATTATTGTCTCCTGTTTTACGCATGGTTTCTGAAGAAACATAGTCGATAGTAGTTGCCGACTTTTTCTTCATATTCTCCATATAGTAATCTGCAGCTTTAATTGCTTTTGCTTGAATTTCCACTTCTTTAACTTCAGTAGCTGCGCTTTTCAAAACAAAGTTTTGTAATTTAATTTCATTATTCGCGAGCTGAAAAGTTTGTTCAATAGTAGTAAAACCAACATAGGTTATTAACAAAACAACAGGTTCACTCTTTACAATCTTTATGGAATAATTACCATCTAAATCGCTAACTTGTCCATTGCTTGGATTTGCTTTCTCAACGACAGTAACTCCGATCAATGTTTCTCCATTTGCATCTGTTATTTTTCCTCGAATCACTCCTTGTGATTTTGCAGAATTAACAAATAAAAATAGGAAGCCTATGACAATAAACAAACGATAAGAAGCATTCATAATTAACTTAATAATTTCAAGACTGAATCAAACTTAAACTATTTAATAGCTACAATTAATTTTTAACTAGTTTCTTGGTAGAAGAATGTCCATCAACAGAAAGTTCTACAAAATAGATTCCAGAAGGATAAGCTGACAAATCCACTTTCTCCATCACATCAGCTTGAGTGACGCCTAAAGATTTACTCAACATCTGTTTTCCATCCATCGAATAAATTTTATAACTGTATATTCCAGGCTGTCTGCTTGCAAAAACCCACATACTAAAAATATCATGCGTTGGATTTGGATACAAACTAAATGCAGGACCTTCCACTGCAAACTCTGGATTTCCAACATTTGAACAATATTGTAAACCTGCAAAAGCAATTTCAGCTCCAGTTGGACTGTCAGCAACATAATTTTCAACAACACCTGGTATTGGAGAGCGTAATTGCACATTCAACTTAAAGCAGAAAGTTCCGTCGGTTGTAATTTGCGCTATTAATACTTTGTTAATCGAAGTATCAGGACCTGAAGCTCCATTCAAAGCTACCCAAGAACCGTTAAAACTTGAAAACAAAGGTCCATTTGTACCATCATTCTGATTATCAAAAACAATAATATCATTTGTCAAACCTAATTCATTAAAAGGCTCTGGAGCACTTAAAATCAAACCATCTTGCGTAGTCAATGGGATTCCGGCAGAAGCATCTGTACCTTGCAACACCTGTGGCGAAAAGTTATTAATGATATTATTTACTCCATCATCTTCTGTTTTTAAAACTCCCTTGTAACCATTGCAGGCTGCACCTACTGATAGCCAAGAATCGAGCATGACAGTATTTTTCGCTGCATTTACAAAGGAGAAATTAGGTGATGTAGATCCACGATCTTCATTATTAAAAAACAAAGTTGAGGTTTCAATTCTCATTTCATGAGTTGGAACGCCGTAACATACTTGAAATTTATATCCTGGTAACATATCCACATAAATGCGGTAGGTTACAGATCCCACAGGAAGAATACCTCCAGTAGAATTTGCATTTGTATCATTTGGCTCCGATACATAGTATCTTTCTACAATGATATTTTCCAACCCATTTTGGGCTTGAAGAAACAAGCTGGTCAGGAGAAGTCCAGAAAGGAGTATTATTTTTTTCATAGTAAATGGTATTAATATTAATTGATGATTTTAAGTATAATAGTTCCAAAATCAGTTGCTTTTCACAGAAGCAATCAGACGACAAAACTCATCAATTACCCTTTATTATCGTTTAAAAGAAGATTAACTTTGAGTTAAGGAATGCTAAAGTCGGCACTAAATGGAAACAATAATTTAACAAACGAAATTGTTAATCATGCTGAAAAATGTTGTCGGAAAGAAATATATTCTTTGATCTGCACTTAGCTCCTTTGTCATCAATTGCAGATGCTGAAATGATTACATCCTTTGAATTTCCATGATAACTAAATGTAAACGGAAAAGAAGAATCCGTATAAATCAATCGATCATTAACATAAAAATCGACAGCTACTACTTTTCCATCTTCATCACTGGTCGTTGCCAATAATTCAATTGCACCAACTCCTTTCTTCTTTTGCTGTTGATCAACGGCCAACAAAATCTGAGGCGATTTATTGTTAGGTGATGAAGAATAAATTAAAGCAGGAAACACAAATTCACTATCAACCGCATTCTTTGCGACAAACTTTTCAGAACCTCCTCCTGGAATAGCTATTAACAAATTCAATTCAAAACTAAACACACCATCGGTAGTAAATTGACCTAATAAAACTTGATTTTGAGGGTGCGGGCCTGCAGATCCACCAAAAGAAGCCCATGCACCATTCAATGTACTGATGATGCCATCTACTGAATCTCGAAATGCATACTGGAAGTTTTGCAACTCCTTATCAAAATTGAAAAACACAGCACCTGGTTGTAGTTTCAACTTCTTCATTCCATCTCTTCTTGCCAACGGAATACCTAGATCCTTCTCATCATTTCTCAATATATGCAGTTCATTACTTTCAACAAAAGTGGGAAGAGAATCATCCGTTGATTTTAAAACCGCTTGATAATCTAAGCATGCAGCACCAACACTGACCCATGAATCCAACAGCAATGTACTTTCCTTTAGATAAGAAGGTTCAATGTCAGTGGATGACTTTCCGTCATTTTTTGCACAATTAAAAAAACGAGTTGTAGTAGCAATTTTTAATTCATGTTTGGCTTCACCATAAATAGCTTGAAGTCGATGAACAGGAGTTAAGTCGGCAAATACTCGATAAGTAACAGAGCCAATAGGAAGATACCCTCCTAGCTCTGTTCCTATTGTATCAGCAGCTGTGGAAATATAATACTTCTCCACTATAATATTCTCCAATCCTTTTTGCGCCTTTGCAAATGTGCTGAATAAAACAAAAAATACAAAGCTCCATCTAATAGAATTTTTCATCCCTTCTTTATTAAAACAACTTACTTTAATGGATAATTTTTATTGTAATTATTCTACAATAAGTTTCCCGGAGACAGCATTTCCATTCGTTCTCAGTGTTACGAAATACAATCCTTTAGAAAGTAAACTTTCGGAAGAAATGTCGTTGATCAAAACACCATCATTTATTTGTACCCCTTCTGAATAAACCACTTTGCCAAGTACATCTACAATAGAAAGCTGAGCATTTCCGGATGTAAGATCGCTGCTAAAATAATTTACTGTGAAGTTTCCTTTCGTAGGATTAGGATAAAAACTAATGCGTTCAGCGTTCGCTCCATTTACAATATCACTTCCTTCTCTACAATTAACTGTAACAGCTACAGAAGATGAATTGTCAGTACATCCATTTGAGTTAGTCACGAAAACTTTATATGATCCTTGTGATTTGACTGAATACTTATTCGCCGTAGCGCCAGCTATGGTAGTTGAACCCTTG
>CAIXTT010000141.1 GCA_903922455.1 uncultured Bacteroidota bacterium
CCTCGATCTTGCATACGGTCGATGGAGTAAGGTGTTGAGGTACCCGTTTCTTTAGATAATAATACACCTGCCATTCTTCCTTGTATACTGCCTTTCCAAGGCTCAAAACGTGAAAAACGATGCGCCATGATCGCTCTTCCTGCTGTTGCTGTTAAAATGTAACTGCGTAAACCAATCAACCCACGAGCAGGTATATCAAATTCCAAATGTTGTAAGTCGCCTTTAGGTTCCATGATTTTCATTTCACCTTTTTTCTGAGTCACTAATTCAATTACTTTTCCTGCTACTTCTTCAGGTACATCTACTGTTAAATGTTCGATCGGTTCGTTTTTCTTTCCGTCAATCTCTTTGATGATTACTTGGGGTTGTCCCACTTGCATCTCATATCCTTCGCGACGCATGGTCTCAATCAAAATGGATAAATGCAATACACCACGACCGTAAACCAAATAAGCATCAGGTGATCCTGTCTCTTCAATTCTCATCGCTAGGTTTTTCTCCAACTCTTTGTACAAGCGATCGCGGATATGCCTCGACGTTACAAAACGTCCTTCTTTTCCAAAGAAAGGAGAGTTGTTAATTGTAAACAACATACACATCGTTGGCTCATCTACATAAATAGGTTTCAATGCCTCTGGATTTTCAAAGTCAGCAATGGTATCACCAATATCGAAATCTTCAATTCCAGTGATGGCACATAAGTCACCACTAAATACTTCATCAATTTTACGTCTGCCTAAGCCTTCAAAAACCATCACTTCTTTCACACGCATCTTTTTCATGCTGCCATCTTTCTTCATCAAAGTTACTGGCTGATTTTCTTTCAATGAACCACGGTTCATTCGACCAATCGCTATGCGACCAACATAAGTGGAGAAATCAAGAGATGTAATCAAAAGTTGAGGTGTACCTTCTATCTTTTCTGGACCTGGGAAATATTCAATGATGGTATCAAGTAAAGGAGTAATGTTGTCAGTGGGTTCCTTCCAATCGTGACTCATCCATCCTTGTTTCGATGAACCATATACCGTTGGGAAACTTAGTTGTTCTTCTGTTGCATCTAAGTGGAAGAATAAATCAAAAACTTTTTCATGTACTTCATCTGGACGACAATTTTCTTTGTCAACTTTATTGATTACTAATACAGCTTTCTTGCCCATTTCTAGCGCTTTCGATAAAACGAAACGCGTTTGCGGCATGGGTCCTTCAAATGCATCTACAAGCAAGATAACGCCATCCGCCATGTTCATTACACGCTCTACTTCTCCGCCAAAATCGGCGTGACCTGGTGTGTCAATAATGTTAATCTTGATTCCTTTGTAGTGAACCGAAACATTTTTTGCAACGATTGTAATTCCTCTTTCACGCTCAAGGTCGTTGTTGTCGAGGATCAAATCACCCGTTTTTTCGTTATCTCTAAATAATTCTGTTTGATGCAGAATTTTGTCTACCAAGGTCGTTTTTCCGTGGTCAACGTGGGCAATAATGGCAATGTTGCGAATAGCTTGCATGTTAATTCTTTGAGTTTTTTGATTATCTTATTGATAATCAATAGTTTTTGTTTTCCCTAAAGGCTCTGCAAAGATAGGGTTTTTAAGCGCTCCTTTTACAGAATGATTGGACTTATCCTAAATTAAATAAAATATTTTGGAAAAGAATAAACTTTTTTAAAGGCTCATTGTTTTAACCATACATAATGAAATAACTAAAATTTTAAAAATTAAACCTTAAAAACAATTAAACCTTAAAAACTAATTAAATCATGAAAACAACTTTCAATTCTCCTTTAAAATTTATGGCTATGTTAATGATAGCTTTAACTACTGTATTTTCATTTTCTGCTTGCAGCGACGATGAAGATGCAGCTACACCTGCAGCTGCCGGTAAATTAATGATTATTCATGCATCGCCTGATGCACCAGCTGTAGATTTACTGTTGGACGGAACTAAACTTAATTCTTCAGCTGTTAATTATACTGACAACACAGCTTACATTTCTGCAGCGGCAGGCACTCGCGTATTAAAAGTAAACGTAGCGGGTACTTCTACCACTGCTTTACAAGCAAGTTTGTCAGTAGTAAGCGGTAAAAACTACAGTGTTTTTGCTATTGATAGCGTAAGTAATTTAAGTGGATTGGTTGTTGAAGACAATCTTGCTGCTCCTGCAGCCGGAAAAGCACACGTACG